>CAIPAT010000022.1 GCA_903863035.1 uncultured Lentisphaeria bacterium | reverse complement strand
TGCTCAATGACGGTAATATTTATTTTGAGGAAAAAGAGGGGGTGGTCAAATCCTGTAAATGGTATGATTTCCCGCCGCAGGGGATTTATGAACTGCTGCAAAAAGCCAAGCCTGAACTGGCCGGCAAGCGGAAGGTGCTTGACGCTGATATCGCCTGGCTTAAAGGTAATACCTTCAGCCCGGCGGTCATTGAAGGCCGTCCGTGTGTCAAAGAATTATGCATGGCATTCATCGACAGCCAGATAGAATCCATTCTCGGCATTGCCGCTTATGACAGGAACCAGGCGGCTGTTGCTGCCGGCAGTTTGCTGAATATGCTTAAAAACACTGAATTTGCGTGTGCGGTCAAGACGCGGCTGGGAACGCTTATCAGTCAAAAGGGATTATGAGCGATGCCGGGTGGAACGATTTTAACGGTGAATGTTCTTTTTAAAGATATAATGACCAATAGAGGATGGTAAAAATGGCAAATAAGAATGTTACGACGGCCAGAGTAAAAAATGTTATGAATCAAATGCCGAAGAGTATTATGGAGAAGCGGGAGAGCAAAGTCCGCAATACGGTCAGATCAACGCTGTCTTCCATGAAAAGCATACTCGGCCAGCTGAAACATGGCAATATGAACAAACTGCGGCAGGAGAAGCGCCGCAAAAAGATTATTGCCATCTCGATTGCGGCAATCGTGGCTGTCGCTGTTGCAATCACGTTGAAAATCATCTTTCGTTAATGGCGGGTTCAAGCGGTTGAAAAATTTTACGCCCCGGAGCATTGAGATAACATGAACCAGCCGAAGAACAAAGTCGCGAGCCGCCGGACCTGGCCGGCTTGGCTGTTGTTTAAACTGCTAAACCGCCGTTCAACAGCGGAGGTTCTGGAAAAGAGCGAATTGTTCACGAGCAGCCGGGACGGCATCGTGGTGCTGGACGGTAGCGGCAGCCTGCTGCAGGCCAATGCGGCGTTCTGCCACATGCTGGGTTACCGGCAGGAGGAACTGATGGCGCTGCAGCATTTTTCCGAGCTCACCCCGGCAAAGTGGCATGAGTGGGAGGCCGTGGAGATATGGAACAAGCGGTTATTGCAGGACGGGTATTCCGGTTTGTATGAAAAAGAGTATGTCCGGAAGGACGGTTCGGTGTTTCCGGTGGAGCTGCAGTCGTTCATTTTTTTTAACCAGGACCGGACGCCCAGATACATGTGGAGCGTGGTGCGCGATATCAGCAACCGGGTCAAGCTGGAAGCGGAGAAGAAGCTGCTTGAAGCCGGTATCCGCAACAAGCAGCGGCTGGAAACCATCGGCACGCTGGCTGGCGGGATTGCCCACGATTTCAATAACATTCTGGTGCCCATCCTCGGTTATGCCGAGCTGTCGATGTCGATGCTGCCGCCGGAAAGCCAGTTATATAAATATTCCAGTGAGATCATGAAGGCCGCCGAACGGGCGCAGAACCTGGTAGCTCAGATCATGACTTTCAGCCGCCCGGCGGAGAACCGGCAGAAACCCCTCGATGTCCGTCTGCTGCTCAAGGAGGCGTTGAAACTGCTCCGCCCTGCAATCCCGGCCACGATCGCGATTGAACAGCATATCGACAATCCCTGCAGGAATGTTTTGGCGGATCCATCCCATATCCATCAGATAATTTTAAACCTCTGCACTAACGCCTTCCATGCGATGGAAAATGCCGGGGGTACGCTTACCATTGAACTACGTGAGGTTGCCGCGGCTGACTGCCCGGCATGCTGCAACACGGAGCTTGAGTATCTGATGCTGCGGGTGACCGATACCGGGACCGGCATGGATGCGGCCACCATGGAACGTATTTTCGAACCGTTCTTCACCACCAAGCCGGTCAATAAAGGCACGGGGCTCGGTTTGTCGGTGGTGTACGGTATAGTGCAGAGTTGCAAAGGGGAAATCACGGTCGCCAGTGCGGAAGGAATGGGCTCGACGTTCAAAATCTTCCTGCCGGTCATCGAAGTGGACGCGGAGGAAAGCCGGGATGCCGGCAGTCCGGTCAGTGGCAAAGGACGGGTGTTGTTTGTGGATGACGAACCGGCCAATCTACAATTGATGCTGGCCATGCTTTCCAGACTCGGGTATATAATCGCAACGGAAACCTTGCCGGGGAAAGCGATTGAGCGGATAACCCGGAATCAGGAAAAATTTGATCTGGTCATTACCGACTTGGCGATGCCTGGGATGACCGGTCTGGAGCTGGCGGAGCAAATACACGCTGCCAGTCCGGAGCTGCCGGTCATCCTGATGACCGGATACGGCAGCGACATTGATGAAACGGCGGCGCTGGAACGCTGCGGTATCCGGCAGATTCTTAATAAACCGGTAAAACTTCATACATTAGCATCAAGTATTAATGAAACCATCAATTTATCGAGGAGGTAGAATATGGAGATTTTACTTATTGAAGACGACGAAGCCGTAAGGGAATTCATCCGCGAAGTACTGCTGGGGGAAGGTTACTTTGTCAGTGTGGCGGGCAACGGCAATGAGGGACTTGCGGCAATAAAAAGCGATCCGGATATTGGCATGGTCATCACCGACATCGTCATGCCGGAGAAGGAAGGCATAGAAACGATTATAGAAATCAAACAGGGCTGGCCGCATATCAAGATTTTAGCCATATCCGGCGGCGGCAGAATCTGCGCCGAAGATTATTTGCATATTGCAATGGCGCTCGGGGCCGGCATCACGTTGAAAAAACCTTTTACCCGGCCTGAACTGCTCGGGGCTGTTGCAGAGCTGGCAGGGCATGAAAGCCCGGATGCGAAAATACCGGTTTTCGGCGATTACCCCGCAGTAGCGGAAATTTCAGGCGAAGTTGCGGTTTAAGGCGATATGCCTTCCAGCAGTTTCGATTAGAAAGTTTAATTATAATAGAATGACGGAGGAGAAGTACGGTGCGGATGGATTTTAAACAGGATAAATTCAGATGACTTTAAGCGCGGAAAACCAGAATAAATTAAAAGACATCAAGTCCATACTGTACGGGATGGAGATTGATTATGAACGGGGTAATATCGATCATGGACTGGACAAAATAAAAACAGACATACCCTTGATCGACCTGCATCACCAGGAATTGCTGGAGCTGGTTATTACTATTTTCAAAATGCTGGACTCTTCGAAACTTAATGAAAATAAATTAAAATCCCTGCTTGAAGATCTGATCGTTTATTCGCTCGAGCACTTCGCCTATGAAGAAAAGCTCATGCAGGACGCTGAATATCCGGATATCAACAAGCATAAACACCAGCATAATAATTTCAACCTGAAGCTGAACTGCTTCTTAAGTGAATTAAATGCGAAAGTGGAACTGTATGACTACGCCATCCGTCTGAACTTATGGCTGGTGGAGTGGTATTCATCTGAAATATTGCACAACGACCGGAAAATGGCGCTTTTTTTGAAGCGTAAAAGGATAAAATTGTACGCCGTAGCCGGGGGAATTGGCATATGCCTGGTTGCAATTCTGCTGATATTTATCTACAGAAAGACTTAAAGCCCGGAGCAGTTTAACCCAATATGGATAGTTTTGCAGTGAAAATTCAGCGGGAGGCGGAATCGAGGATAGTATGAATAATCAGGAATTCCAGGAAAAATTAGATAACGCATTGCTTTTTAAGAAAGCAGGCAAACCGGCGGAGGCGCTGGAATTGTATATAGAGCTCTATGCGCAGTTGAAAGAGGAAGCCGGGGATTATGCGAGGTGCTTCGAGAAATCGGGCATTTACGAGGCGGATACGATAAACATCACACCTCAGTTCTGCGCCGCTGCGGACGAATACTTAAAAAGCGATAACCAGGCGTGCATCATTTTGAATAACATCTGTGTGCTTCTGGCAAAAAACGGACATAAGGAAGCCGCCAGAAAATATTTTATAAAGTTGATTAAATATCTGCCTGACGGCGAGAATGCGTCCGGTCGTGAAATATGGATGGAAGAATGATTTTCGTGCTATATGCAAAAATAAGGTTTCAGTAAGGAGCAAACGATCAGCGAGGTTTTGAAAGGAATGACAAACATGGTTAAGTTGCGAAATTTTGAAGAAGCGGATATCCACCACCTTATCGGCAGGATTCCGGATGAGCGGTTTCTCCTGCAATGGGCGGGACACCAGTACCAGTACCCGCTGGACAGGGCCCAGCTCTTGAAAAGCCTTGAACGGACCCGAGGCGGTAAACCTTCGCACTTCATGTTCACGGCCTGCCGCCGGTTAGAAGGAACGGTTGTCGGGCATATTGAGTTAATGAATATCGATTATGCAAATGAGTCCGCCTGTCTGGGGCGTGCACTCATTTGCCAGGCAGAAGATCGCGGCAAAGGTATGGGTACCGCGATGGTGGCTGAAGCATTAAATTACGGCTTCAATGTCCTGGGGCTGATGGAAATCAATATCGGGGTGTTCGATTTCAATAAACCGGCCATCGCCTGTTACAGGAAATTAGGTTTTACCGAGTACGAGTTCCGTGAGCATGCCCGGCAGTTTGAAAACGAGAGCTGGAATCTGGTTATGATGAAG
>CAIPAT010000021.1 GCA_903863035.1 uncultured Lentisphaeria bacterium | reverse complement strand
CCAGGGTTAAAACTGCCAATCGGGAGATTGGCGAGCCCAGGGTTAAAACTGCCAATCGGGAGATTGGCGAGCCCAGGGTTAAAACTGCCAATCGGGAGATTGGCGATCCCGGGGTTAAAACTGAAAACGCTATAGTTTAAGGAAAAGAAACGATGAACAACACAAAAATATCCATACGCTTTTTTGATGACCGTGAAGTGCGTGCCCTATGGGACGAACAAAATGCCAAGTGGTGGTTTTCGGTGTTGGATATTGTTGCCGTGCTTACCGACCAAAACGACTACACCAAAACCCGTAACTATTGGAAATACCTTAAAGCCAAGCTGAAGAAAGAGGGCAGTCAAGTGGTTAGTGCCACTACCCAGTTGAAATTACTCGCACCGGATGGTAAAAAACGCTTGTCTGATATGCTTGATTACAACGGCATTATTGCCTTGGGCAAAGAGTTTCCGAGCAAAAAAGCAAACAGATTTATTGAATGGTTTACCTACAGCGATGAAAGTATAGACGGAAAAAGTAAAACAAAGGCCTATGCCTTGTTTGAAAGTTCTTTTATCAACAGCATAAAAGCAGGCACAACCCAGGGATTGCAGCAAATACACGGATATTTATTTGGCGGCTTGTATGACTTTGCGGGACAAATCAGGCAAAAAAACATTTCAAAAGGAGGTTTTCAATTTGCAATGGCTCGTTTTCTTGATGCCTCCCTAAAGCAGATAGATGCAATGCCCGAGAATACTTTGGATGAAATTGTAGCGAAATATGTAGAAATGAACATTGCTCACCCATTTATGGAAGGCAATGGCAGAAGCACCCGGATATGGCTGGATTTGATATTGAAAAAACGCCTGAAAAAATGCGTGGATTGGAGTAGAATAGGTAAAACAGATTATATGAACGCAATGGTAAAAAGTTCCACAAACAGCAGCATGCTAAAAAAACTATTACAAAATGCTTTAACCAGTGAAATATTAAGTAGAGAAATGTTTATGAAAGGAATTGACTATTCCTATTACTACGAGGAAGATTAATAAAAATGAATGAAGCTGAAACCAGAGCAGAACTGATTGACCCGCAACTGAAAGCGGCAGGCTGGGGCGTGGTTGACGGCTCAAAAATCCTGCGTGAATATCACATTACCGCAGGGAAAATACAACCCGGCGGCATCAGGGCTAAGAAACTCACGGCGGATTATGTACTGGTTTACAAAGGCATCAAGCTGGCGGTAGTGGAAGCCAAGAGCGATGAACTGGAAGTTGGCGAAGGCGTGATGCAGGCCAAGCAATATGCCGAAAAACTGAAACTGGAAACCACCTATGCCACCAACGGCAAAGAGATTTACAGCATTTGCATGAAAACCGGGGCCGAAGGCCTGGTTGCCAATTACCTTGCGCCCGATGAACTGTGGAATAAAACCTTCGCCGTTCAAAACGCATGGCGCGATAAATTCAGCGCGGTGCCGTTTGAAGATAAAAGCGGCACCTGGCAGTTACGCTACTATCAGGAAATAGCGGTTAATAACGCCCTGGAAGCAATCGCGAGCAACCAGCAGCGTATTTTGCTGACCCTGGCGACCGGAACCGGCAAAACGGCGATAGCGTTCCAAATCGCGTGGAAACTGTTTCAGGCGCGATGGAACTTGAAGCGCGACGGCAGCCGCAGGCCGCGCATTCTGTTTTTAGCCGACAGAAACATTCTGGCGGATCAGGCATACAATGCTTTTTCCGCATTTCCGGAAGATGCGCTGGTAAGGATCAAGCCTGGCGAGATTAGAAAAGGCGGCAGAGTTCCGACCAACGGCAGTATTTTCTTCACCATTTTTCAGACCTTTATGTCCGGTCCGGCAGTTGAGGAGTTCGCGAAAGTGGCGGAAGCTCCTGAACCTTATAATGCCGTCCCCCCCGGGAACGCCACTCTCCGCAGTGGCATGGATTCCCCTGGGAACGCCACTCTCCGCAGTGGCAAAAACGAATATGCCAATCGGGAGATTGGCGATCCCGGGTTCGGGATTAAATCCGGCGATCCCATGAATGAGTGTTACTTCGGGCAGTACCCTCCCGATTATTTTGATTTCATCGTCATTGACGAGTGCCATCGCGGCGGAGCCAATGACGAAAGCAACTGGCGGGGGATTATGGAATATTTCTCGCCAGCCGTTCAACTGGGTTTAACCGCCACCCCGAAACGCCAGGACAACGTTGACACCTATAAATATTTTGGCGAGCCGGTTTATATCTATTCACTCAAGGAAGGCATCAACGACGGATTCCTGACCCCTTTCAAGGTAAAGCGGATACAAACCACGCTGGACGATTATGTCTACACCAGCGATGACCAGATAATCGAAGGCGAAATAGAAGAAGGCAGGCTTTACATCGAAACTGACTTCAACCGGATCATTGAGATAAAATCCCGCGAGGCCAAACGCGTTCAGATTTTCATGGACCTGATAAACCAGAAAGAAAAATCGATTGTCTTTTGCGCCACCCAGGACCATGCCGCAGCGGTGCGCGATCTGGTCAACCAGGACAAACAAAGCAAAAACCCGAACTACTGTGTGCGGGTTACCGCCAATGACGGCGAAAAGGGCGAACAGTTTTTAAGAGAGTTTCAGGATAACGAAAAAACCATTCCAACCATTTTAACCACTTCGCAAAAACTCTCCACCGGCGTTGATGCGCGGAATATCCGCAACATCATCTTAATGCGCCCGATAAACTCCATGATCGAGTTTAAGCAGATAGTGGGACGCGGCACCCGGTTATTTGACGGCAAGGAATTCTTTACCATTTATGACTTTGTCGATGCCTACCACCATTTTTCCGATCCTGAATGGGATGGCGAACCGGTGGCAGAAGAGCCCTGCGCCAAATGCGGCAAGAATCCCTGTGTTTGCGAGAAACAACCGCCGCAGCCCTGCAAGCTATGCGGACAGCGCCCTTGTATCTGTATAAAGGACCCGCTGCCGCCCTGTGGTAAGTGTGGCCAGCGGCCCTGCGAGTGTAAAAAGAAAGTAAAAGTAAAACTGAAGGACGGCAAGGAACGCCAGATTCAGCACATGGTTTCAACTTCATTCTGGGGTGCTGACGGCAAACCGATTTCAGCCGAAGAGTTTTTGAATAATCTGCTTGGCGAACTGCCCAATCTTTTTAAAAGCGAAGAAGAGCTGCGGACGCTTTGGAGCAATCCAACGACCAGGCGCGCATTGCTGGAGAAATTAGAGGATGCCGGGTTTCCGAAATCGGATTTGCTGGTTATTCAACAACTGGTTGACATGGAAAAAAGCGATTTATACGATGTTCTGGAATATGTGTTCAATGGCGAATACATTGCCATGACGCGGGAAGCCAGAGTAGCGGCAGCGCAAGCCACGATCTTTGCCATGCTCAACGACAAGCAGAAAGAGTTCATTGAATTCGTCTTGAGCAAATATATTGAAACCGGCGTGGAAGAACTGGATCAGGATAAACTGCCCATCCTGCTGACAAACAAATATCACTCGCTGGAAGATGCGAAAGCCATCCTGGGCAACGTAGCCAACATCAGCAAGCTGTTCATTGAATTTCAGCAGTATCTATACAAACAAGACGTGGCATAAATTAATTTGCCGGGACAGTTTTAACTGTTCCCCAGCCCCGCTTTAACCGGCAGTGCTTTTTTATTTGTATAGTCCTTTTGACATTTTTGAAGTTTTGCACTATATTCATTAATATAGTCCAGATCGAGGTTGCTCACCTTGGCGAGAGTAGTTCGCCACTGCGCAATAAGATTCTGGATTTTTTATTGCCCGGATTGTTATTTCCGGGAAAATGTTTCACTTTCTTTAAAAAATGTTTCACCCAGTAATCAATGCCGCAGTAATTGTCCTGCTTGAAAAATGTGTAAAAATGTGTAAATTTAAAAAATGTTCTAAAATGTTCTAATCTTGAATAGATTACCCAGCAGCACTCGTGCTCAGAAAAATGTTTCACAAATGTTTCACTTTTTGTAATAATAACCCTATTTTGCGGGCTTTGGCGGTAGATAGCAAAAAGGCTGTTTTGAGGTAAAAAGTGGAGCCGACTGTCGGATTCGAACCGACGACCTGCTGATTACAAGTCAACTGCTCTACCAACTGAGCTAAGTCGGCATCAGAAACGGATTAGAAATATGCTTTTAAAAAAACAAAAAGCAAGTTTTTTTCCGGTAAATATTACAAAATCAGCAACATTCATTCTCCATCCCGTCCATTTTTCGCCTGTTTTATATCAGGATTATGTCCAGGCTGAAATAACAAAGTGCATTTATTGGTGACCTTTTTTTTAACCGGGGCAATAATTCTTTAAAATGAATGACTTAAAACTTGGAGTTAGATGATTCCCGGACTTGAAAAAGTTTATATTCCGGTTACTTTTTTCAGGTGTAAATATTGATTTAAAGATTTCTCAGCCCCAGAGGTTGTACTTTGAGCAAGAACAAACAATATATCATCGAACTGCTCCAGGAATATGGGATGGTTTCAGATGAACAGATCAAGGAAGCCCGGAAGAAGTCAGTTGACAGCCAGGGCAAGCTGGATGTCATTGAATCCTTAAAGGCACTGGGCTATATCCAGGAAGCGGAACTTACGGCCATGCTTGCACAGCAATACGGGCTGGACGTGCTTGATCTCCAGTCATACCAGATTCCGACGGAAGTGCTTGAAACCCTGACCCAGGAAATTGTGCAGCAATACCGGGTTGTTCCCGTAATGAAAAATGATGATGTGCTGACGATTGCAATAAGCGATCCTGCGGATATGGAAACCATTGATTCGCTGCGCTATCTACTGGGCTGCGATGTTGACGCGGTAGTTTCTTCGCAGGAACAGATCGACAAGGTTATCGGACAGCATTACAGTTCGCTGTCCGACAGTGTTGAGTCTTTCATCGATGAACTTTCCACGGAACAGCAGTTGCAGGGCCAGTTGCTCGCCGGGATTGCCGGCACCTCGGAGGCCGTGGAAGTAGAAGATGACGCCCCGATTATTAAGCTGGTTTCGCTGATTATTATTGAAGCCTATAAAATGCGGGCCAGCGATATTCATATGGAACCGCTGGAAAAACGCTACCGCATCCGTTACCGCGTTGACGGAGCGCTTCGCGAAGTGGAAGCTCCGCCGAAGTATCTTCAGGCCAACCTTACCAGCCGGCTTAAAATCATGGCCCGGCTGGATATTTCAGAAAAAAGGGTGCCGCAGGACGGGCGTATCCAGTTAAAAATGGCGGAAAAGGATATTGACTTGCGCGTTTCGACGATTCCTACTACGCACGGGGAAAGTATTGTCATGCGAATTCTGGACAAGTCGAGCATCCAGCTCGACATTCCGAAACTTGGTTTTTATGCGGATGACCTGGATATCGTAAACAGCATTCTGGCGATGCCGGACGGCATCTTTCTGGTTACAGGTCCTACCGGTTCCGGGAAAACCACTTCGCTGTATGCGTTTTTAAATACCATTAATACGCCGAACCGCAAGATTATTACGGTGGAAGACCCGGTGGAGTATCAGCTTGCCGGTATCAATCAGGTACAGGTGGACAAACAAATTGACTTTACCTTTTCGGCCGCACTGCGCTCGATGCTGCGTCAGGCCCCTAATATTATCATGGTAGGCGAGATCCGTGACTATGAAACAGCGGAAATCGCGATCAACGCCGCGCTGACCGGGCATCTGGTTTTCAGTACGCTGCACACTAACGATGCTCCGGGCGCGATCACACGGTTGATTGATATGGGAGTAAAGCCGTTCCTGGTGGCGTCAGGAGTGCGGGCGATTATGGCACAGCGGCTTCTGCGGCGTATCTGCAAAAGTTGTTCCGCGCCATACACGCCGACACCTACGGAAGTCAGGCTGCTGGGTCTTTCAGAGGAATATATGCAAAGCCGCCAATTTTGCCAGGGCACCGGCTGCGAAGTTTGCGGCGGCACCGGCTACAAAGGCCGTATCGGGGTTTATGAAATATTCAAAATGTCCCCTGAAATATGTAATCTTGTTTTTAACAATGAGGCAACCGGGGTTATCCGCGAAGCCGCGAGAAGAGGCGGGATGCGTTCCCTGCGGGATGATGCGTTGCGCAAGGCCGAAGCCGGCACCACGACGCTGGATGAAGTAATTAAATCCACTATGCTGGACGAAGAATAAAATAATAATGGAAGAGGAATTGGCGAAATGCTGGATTCTGAAAGTCAATCACTTAAAGATATTATTCTCGGGGAAGGTTTATCCAACGAAGCGCAACTTCAGGAAATTGAAGAAGAGCACGAACGTACGGGAAAATCTTTCAGGGAAGTCCTTATTAATTATGGAATTCTGACCGACGCAAAGATTCTGGAGCTCATTGCAAACAGTCTCGGTTCCGAAGTTTTTGATTTGGTCCGGGCGGATGTGACCAAAAAAGTTATTGATATGATAGACCCTGAAACGGCAAGGGCTTATGGCGTGCTGCCGGTAGATTTTGACGGCCATACCTTGAAACTGGTTTCGAGGAACCCGTTGAATTATCAGATATCGGAAGAACTGCACTTTATCCTCGGCCATGATATCCAGATATTGGTAGCTCCTGAAAACCAGATCGACACCTCCATCGAAAAATACTATCCCGCGGATGTCGGCTCTGTTCATGACATGCTGTCTGAAATGAGTACTGATTTTTCGGATGAAAATTTAGAGAGCGATAAAGACCTGGAAGATCTGGCAAACCAGGCGCCGATTGTCCGCTTTGTGGACGTAATTTTGTATCAGGCGATTAAAGACCAGGCCAGCGACGTTCATTTTGAACCTTTCGAAAAAGAATTCCGCATTCGCTACCGTGTGGACGGAGCGCTTTATGAAATGCCGCCGCCGCCGAAAAGTCTGGCGCTGCCGGTAATCAGCCGCGTTAAAATTATGAGCGGACTTAATATTTCTGAACGGCGGCGGCCGCAGGACGGGCGCATTCAACTGAAAGTGCGCGGCAAGCCGATTGACTTGCGGGTATCCTGTCTGCCGACTACGTTCGGGGAATCAGTAGTGCTTCGAATCCTTGACCGGGGAGTGGTAAATCTCGACCTTGAAGTCCTGGGCATGGGGCAGGATGTGCTGGACAAACTTCGCGAAATGATTCATCTGCCCAACGGGATTCTGGTTATTACCGGCCCGACCGGTTCCGGCAAGACCACCACCTTGTATTCCGCCTTGAAGGAAATCAATACCATTGATGAAAAGCTGCTTACCGCGGAAGACCCGGTGGAATATGATATTGAAGGGATTATTCAGCTTCCAATCAATGACGCTACCGGCATGACATTCCATCGTGCGCTCCGTGCATTTCTGCGGCAGGACCCGGACCGGATCATGGTCGGGGAAGTACGCGACCTGGAAACCGCCAAAATGGCAATCGAAGCATCGCTCACCGGGCACTTTGTATTCAGCACGCTGCATACGAATGATGCCGCCGGCACGGTTACCCGCTTGATTGATATGGGCGTGGAGCCGTTCCTAATTTGTTCTTCGCTGGTAGGCGTTTTGAGCCAGCGTCTCATCCGGCGGGTGTGCAAGAACTGCAAAACGGCCTATGAACCGACAGATGAAGAGCTTGAACGCATGGGCGTGGAACGGGAAGATATCGGCGGCAAGAAATTTTATTACGGCAAAGGCTGCAACACATGCAATCAAACCGGGTATAAAGGGCGGAAAGCCATCTGCGAACTGCTGGCGATGTCCAATCCGCTGATTGAATTGATCTCTAAAAACGCTCCCACTTCAGTTATCAGAAATAAAGCGATTGAATTGGGCATGCGCACAATCCGCGAAGACGGCTTGCAGGCCATTATCAATGGCGAAACAACAGTTGACGAAGTTCTCAGATATACAACAGCATAATTGGGATAAAGGAGGCTTTATGGCAATTGACATGACAGAATTGTTGCAGTTGGTTGTGGATGAAGGGGTCAGTGACCTTCATATTGAAGTAGGCGCTCCACCCATGGTACGGCTGCATGGGAGCCTGACGCCGCTGGATGTTCCGGTACTTAATCCTGACGACACGGAACGGATGGTAAAATCAATCGCATCAGAAAGCCAGCTCCAGCAAATCCAGCAGATTGGAACTGTTGACTTCGGCTTCGGCTTCGGCGAAAAAGCCCGTTTCCGTGTAAGCGCGTTCAAACAGAAAGGCCATTTCGGCACGGTACTCCGCCAGATTCCAAGCAAGCTTCTCACGCTCGAGCAAATCGGCCTGCCCAATAACATCAAGGATCTGCTTTATCGTCCGCGCGGCATGATTCTGGTTACCGGACCTACCGGCAGCGGCAAAAGTACAACTCTTGCATCCATGATTAATATCATTAATATGGAACGGGACTGTCATATCATTACCGTTGAAGACCCGATAGAATTTTATCACCAGCATAAACGCAGCATGGTAATTCAGCGTGAAATCGGCGTCGACACTCCCAGTTTCAAGGAAGCGCTGAAACGTTCGCTGCGCCAGGACCCGGACATTATCATGGTCGGTGAAATGCGCGATCTGGAAACCATGGAAGCTGCGGTTTCCGCGGCGGAAACCGGGCATCTGGTTTTCGCAACCCTGCATACTACCGGTGCGGCCAGAACCGTTGACCGTATTGTTGATGCGTTCCCGACCAATCAGCAGGCGCAGATACGTACTCAGCTGGCCTCTTCGCTGCTGGCGGTTATTTCACAGGTGCTTTTGCCGAGACAGGACAAGCCGGGCCGTGTGGCGGCATTTGAAATAATGGTGTCCACCCCGTCAATTCAGGCGCTTATCCGTGACAGTAAAACGTTCCGCATAACCTCGGAACTTCAGACTGGCGCAAAATATGGCATGAATACTCTTGATTCGCATCTCCTGGATCTTTATATGAATAAAATAATCTCATATACTGAATTGATTACAGCAGCTCAAGACCCCGAGAGCATTACGGAAAAACTTCAAAGCAAAAAATGACCGCGTTTGAATTTTATCCGTTTAGGGGTTCTAATAATAGTATATAATTTTTAAAGAATATGCATAAAATCATTTTATAACTTATACAGGAGGAAATATGCCGCTTTTCCTATATACAGCGATGGACGCTTCCGGAAAAGAGAAAAAAGGCAAGATCGACGCTCCGGCCGAAGATGCGGCCGCCGTTGAACTTAAAAAGCAGGGTCTTTTCATTACGATGATTAAGCCCGCCAAGGGAGCCCCCAAAGAGAAGCAGAAAGAAGCCTCTTCCGCTCCCGGAGCCAAGAAGAAGAAAAAAGGATTTGACCTGAATATTGCCATCGGCACTCCGGTTATCAAACGGAAAGATCTTACTATTTTCACCCGCCAGCTGGCGATTCTGCTGGACGCGGGGCTGCCTCTGATCCGTTCGCTGAGAACGCTCGAAAAACAGTCTAAAAATCCGATATTGAAACAAATTCTCGCCGCATCCGCTGATTCCGTCGAAAGCGGTTCCACGTTCTCCGAAGCGCTGGCGCAGCATCCGAAATCTTTCGATAAACTTTACCTGAACATGATTCGTGCCGGAGAAGCGGCCGGCGCCATGGAAGTAATTCTTAACCGCCTGGCGGTATTTATGGAAAAGGCGGCAAGAATCGCCGGTAAAGTTAAGTCAGCGTTGATTTACCCGACCGTGGTTTTCTCCATCGCGATGCTGGTTACATCCGGTCTGATGATTTTCATCGTTCCTAACTTTAAAAAGATATTCGACGAACTGCTGGCCGGGGAACCGCTTCCGGAACTGACCCAGTTTGTTATGATGATCAGCGCGATTCTGCAGAAGCAGATATGGCTGGTCGGTGTCGCCATCGCCGCTATATTTATGATATATAAAGTCACCAATAGTACCAAAACGGGCCGATGGGGCATTGACTGGGTAAAATACAATATGCCGCTGTTCGGTCCGATCATCTCCAAAACAGCCATCTCCCGTTTCTCCAGAACATTGGGGACCCTGATGTCTTCCGGCGTTCCGATTCTTAACGCGCTGCACATTATTAAGGAAACCGCCGGTAATGAAGTAGTTTCAAGCGCTGTTCAGAAAGTGCATGATGCCGTAAAAGAAGGGGAAGGAATTGCGGCGCCGCTCGGCGCGTCAGGCATCTTTCCTCAGATGGTTATAAGTATGATTGAAGTAGGCGAAGAAACCGGTAAACTGCCGGAAATGCTTGAAAAAATCGCGGATACCTATGAAGACGAAGTAGATAACGCGGTAGGCGCACTGACCTCGATGATTGAGCCGTTGATGATCGTAGGTCTGGCCGTAATCGTCGGTACAATCGTTATTGCGCTTTTCATGCCGCTTACCAAAATTATTGATAAGCTCGGGAAATAAGTTTGCAAACCGGAAGAATTTACTTTTTCCGGTTTAATTTTAATCAACAGAGGTTTTTTGATGGGTAAAGATAATTTTTACGCGATTGTCATGGCCGGCGGCAAAGGAGAGCGTTTCTGGCCGCAAAGCCGCTTATCGCATCCGAAACAGTTGCTGCGGCTGATTGGCAATCTCACACTTATTGAACAAACCGTGGAGCGGCTGCTGCCTTTAGTTAAAACTGAAAATATTATCGTTATAACTAACCATGAATATGTCGCCCCCATGCGTTCCCTGCTGTCCCAGATTCCTCCCGGCAATATCATCGGCGAACCGGTCGGCAGAGATACTGCGCCGTGTGTTGCCCTGGCCGCTGGAATCGTCAAGGCCCGCGCCGGAAATGATGACGCCGTAATGATGCTTCTGCCTTCCGACCATGTGATCCGGGATACTGATGCCATGCTTGAAGTTCTGGCCGACAGCGCGGAAGTTGCCGCCCGCGGCGACATTGTCACCATCGGCGTTAATCCGTCATTTGCCAGCACCGGTTATGGTTATATTCATTGCGGCAGCGAAATTCCCGGAAATTTGAAAACCCGGTTTTTCAAAAGCATCGGCTTCAAAGAAAAACCCAATCTTGAAGTGGCGGAAAAGTTTATCGCGGAAAAGTGTTACAAATGGAACAGCGGCATGTTTATATGGACTGTGGGCACGATTATGAAAGCGTTAAAACAGCACGCCCCCAGCCTCTACACAGATGCAACCGCTTTTGAAAAAGCCGAAAAAGCCGGCAGCATTGAACCGGAATTGCGTGATCGTTATGATAAATGCAGTAAGATTTCCATTGACTACGCGGTCATGGAAAAAGTTAATAATGTAGTGGTTGCGGAATGTTCTTTCGACTGGGATGACGTCGGCAGCTGGACTGCGCTGAGAAACCAGATACGCCCCAGCGAGAATGATAATGTCGTCCGCGGGCTTTTTGAAAGTATCGATTCCAAAAACTGCATTGTCGTAGGAGATTCCAAGCATTTGATTACCGCGATTGATGTTGAGGATCTGATAATTGTTCACACCGAGGACGCTACTTTGATCTGCAATGCCAAATCGGCACAGCGTATTAAAGAACTCGTTCAGAAAATCGGGGCCAAGCCGGAACTGTCCAAATTTCTCTGAGAAATGCCGTTAACCGCGGTTTTTCTTTTTAAAATGAAAAACAAGTACGTGATAAAAAAGCAGGCCGGTCTATGATTTTTCTGATGAACATTGGAAATACGAATACTCAGACGGGGTTATATTCCGACGGTATCATTTCTGATATAAAGACTTTACCCACCGGGGAAGTTGACTCATCCATCATTCCCGGCGGAATTCCCTGTGCCGCGTCTACAGTTGTTCCGGATGTCAGAAAAAAACTTTCCGGCCCGGATATCTTCTGGCTGGACGGCACATGCCGTACCGGACTGAATATGCACCTGGTTGACACCAGCACGCTTGGCAGCGACCGGATCGCAAATATTATCCATCTGGCCGACACTTCGGAACTTCCGGCAGTGTGTCTCGACTTCGGCACCGCGATTACTTATGATATTATTGACAGCTGCCGGGTTTTCAGAGGCGGCGCAATTGCGCCGGGACGGCTGCTGCTGCGGCAATCCCTCCATAACTATACTGCCCAGCTGCCGCTGATCCCCATTTTTGACGATCTGCCCGCCGCCGCCGGAACCAACACGGTTGACGCTATGCGCCTGGGTATTGACCGTGGTGTCATTGGCAGCACCAGAGAACTCATCGCCGACATTAAAATGCTTTTCCCTGATGAATTAGTGCGCCTGGTCGGAGTCGGCGGCGACTGTAAGTTTTTTATTGATTATATTCCGGAGATTGAATATGGCGGAAATGACTATACCTTACAGGGTATTCGAAAAGCATGGGAGCTGAACGTCCAATGAGAATTAAAATTTCCGGCATCCAGAATGAAGCAGAAATGAAAATAGCCGTGAACTGCGGCGCCGATGCAATCGGATTTCTGGTCGGCCAGCTGCACCGGGCTTCTTCGTTCATTCTTCCCAGCAGCGCGGCGCGTCTGGCCGCAATGCTCCCCCCTTATGTCTGCCCGGTGATAGTGACTCATCTTACAGAGTCCGAGCAAATCATGGATATTCTGCGCCGTGCTGACATTTATACGGTGCAAATCTGCGGTTCAATCACTGTTCCGGAAATAGAAAAATTATCCGGTATCATGCCTAAGCACGGCAAGATTATCTTTACCGCATATATTAATATCCAGAATGTCATTCCAAGTCTGGATGATTATTTCGGACGTATTGCCGCAGTAACTTTTGACTGCTTTAACCGCAGTCCGGCGCATGTGGGCGGCAGCGAAGCTAATTCCCACAAATGGGAAGCGGTTTCCGCTTTTATGAAAACGTGTCCGCTGCCGGTAATTCTAGCCGGCGCACTGTCGCCGGAAAATGTCGGAGATGCAGTCCAGACGTTCAAACCGTTTGGCGTTGACGCCTGTTCCGCGTTGAAAAATCCGCTCACCGGAGACCTGATCGAGGAAAAATGCCGGGCATTTATTGCCACCGCCAGAAGAGCTTCGCTTCCTCCGCTTTAATCGCAATCCGTGCAGAGTATAGATTGCGAAGAGTGCCGGTTTGTCTCTCCTTCGGCATGATAGTCTGACCGGCATTTGCAATTCAATACCTCCCCTACCCTGAAAGCACCAGCGGTTGACGTGCGAAAAGCACAATGGATAAATAACCATCATCGAGCAACAATTAATTCCAGCATCAACTGCTGTCCCTGAGCAATGGCGCAGACGATGGGACACCAGCCATATTCGTCGGCAGTAATAATATCTTCTATCCTGTCATCAATACTTAACTGATATTTTGTATTGGGCTTGAGAACGATGCTTAAGCCGGTCTTGCCGGTATAAAATGGTGAATTGACTTGAATCTTTGTCAGACCGGAGCCCGATTCCACTACTTTGGCAATTGCCTCATAGCTTGCCTGCAATGTTCCAGGGATTCGATGGGCATAATAGACGCTTCCGACCAGGGAGCCAAAACTGGAAAAGCGGGAATTGCCCTCAGCCCGTCCGGTTTCCGCTCTGTAATGCTCGAAACAACACAATGATTCCGCATGATTTGTTAAGTAGAGATTAATGAACTTATCCGCCAGATTTTTAGCTTTATGCATTTGTCCGGAGTTTAAGAAATATCGCCAGAAGAAATATTGTACCGGCGGCCAGATAGATCCATTGGGATAACCGTGTGAGCGATAGAATTCGCTGTCCATCGGAACCGTAAGGATACCATTGGAATACTGATATTTTTCAAGTTCCTCAAGTATGATGGCAAGCCGTTCTTCCGGTACGCTGCCGGAAAAAAGCGGCAGAAAATCATAGAGCCACGGGATATTCAGAAACTCCTGATTTTCAATTAATTTATCAAGATAGCAACCCGATGCATCACTCCAGTAATGCAGATTGAGTTCACGTTCACTGCGCTCTATTTGATCATTAAGTTGCTCTATATCGTCATTGCGTCCGATTATATACGCGCAATTGCGCATGATTTTGCAAAGTCTGATCGCATGGGCCGTCAGACCAATACAGACAATACTCATTTTCCGGTGTCCTGGATTAGTGGGCAAAGTCCGCTTGTATTCCCATGCGAAAATCTCGCCTTTAGCATAGAACAGGGCTGGACTGTCATCCGCTCCGGTTCCCCGGTCTGCTGTAACCAGACAATCCTGATAATCAAACATTATTTTCAGCAATTGGCAATAGTGATCGAAGTGTTTAGCAATACATTCTTTGCTGCCAGTAGTGCGATAAAGTTCCCAGAGTGCGTAAATGGCTGTAACAATATAGCTGCCATAACTATATATGTTCTTATCGTTTGATAACGGCATTTCTTCGAGGATTTCGGCACAATATGCCGCATCTAAATCGGCCATGGCAATCGCCGTCATGCCGCTGTCCCATATAAAGAAGCGTCCCCATTGCCGCGCCGGGACATGCCGGATGACCAGTTTTTCAGGTGTGTTGAAAGATTTAGTATAATGGCGGTTATGGCGAGCCTCCCAAAGGATGTGCTGCCACGGAAGTTGATTGTCGTCCACCGGAGATAGTTCAAAGTTTTCCGGATCAGCGGTAGTCATACATTCTTCAGGGGCAATATCAATAGTGAAACTTTTTGTACTGTTGGGGGCGAGGTCAATCCAGCCAAGTTGTAAATTAAGTCGTTTTTTATAGCGGTTTCTAGGGTTGCTTGGATCTTCCGCCATTTCTGCGTTAAGCGGGAAGCGTATCCAGAAATTTGAGTCAACTATGCTGGTTTCTCTAAACATAGGAATTGAACTGCTTAATACAAGATCAATGCCGTTCAAGGTAAATTCACAGCGTTCCGGCTCCAAAGAATGCATTTTATAACCGTCAACTTCCAGTCCGGCACAAGGCGCCAGATAGAAACAGCTTTCCCATTGGCGGGCTTCGTCAGAATGGTTTACCATTTCCATGGTTAAGCGGATTCTGCCTTGAGCGTTGGTTGAAAATTTCAGATTGGTGTAAATGTCATTACGAGTGGTAGGCAGCCAGCGATAGCACCATTTTTTTGAATCAGGAGTAATCTCCCAGCCAAGAACTCTTGATTCATGATTTTCATCGAAACGTTCAACTCCTTTGACATACCCGTGAAAAACATCAAGCGTGGGGTGAGTTTTAAACTCCGGATAGTTTTGCGTCATTGAAACAATCAATTCCACAGTGCGTGCTTCGCCATACTCCGCGATGTAAACGGCATTCGCGCCATAGGCATTCCCTGACACCGGAGCCCATATATGGTTTTTCATTGTTTTATTCACTTTGCAGAATATCTCCATGTAATTCAAGTTTAGCTTGCAGTTCAGCGACATCAACTAATAACATATTTTTCTGTTTGTTTAGGAATACAGCTCTCCCGCAGGTTATAGTTTGAACTAATCCTGAAGTGGGCATTCCGCCAAGCATGAATCCGCGCTCAATGCAAGGTTGCGCACGGCGCTAACGGCTGCCATTACTCTGCCCATGCCGGTTCCGACAACTATTACATCATACATTTTACATGTTCCTAAGATATTTTTTATGCCACTTCTTATTCAGCGGATCTTCCACGTGTAAAATCCGTGTAGGATACCTGTTTCTTCGCCAGCGGCGACTGACTGAATTCATATAACAACTTGTCCTGCAAACTTAATCTTGTTTGTTTAGCCTGCAGAATCGCTCCTATCCGTTCAAAGCGAGTATCCAAATGCTTTTGCAACTTGCTTAATTCTTCAGGCTTTTTCCCGTCTTCAAACAAAACAAAGCCTAAAAATTCATGGTGGGCGATTTCCGGCACTTCAAGCGTTCCATTCTTAATTGTCATCGCATCGCCGATGCGGAAGGCATGGTAATCATTCCCCTTCATTGGAACACATTTAAGTTTTGCTCCAAGCCCCAGCTTCTCTATCTGTAATTGAATATTTACTCCAACACAGGGATATGATGATGTCATTTTACCGCCGCCATTAACTAAAATCAACAGCGCCTGTCCTGCCGGAGTAACATATAGACTGTATAATATCTCCGGATTATCCAGTTCAACAAATCCAGGAGATAAATAGTTATAAAACTTGGCTTTTTCTACAGGAAATGCGCGATATATCTGCCACAAGGCAATCATTTCCCGATGATGCGCCGGATCCAGGCTGGCGATTACCGCAGTTCCGCCTATACCTACTCCGTAATGGACGGTTACTCCCTCGCGGATTGATTCCTCGATGGTTTGATTCGAGCGGAAAACATCGCCTTTGGAGCGTTGAATGGTCCACAGCGTCGGCGCTTTTCCAAACTGTTGTCCTATTGTTTCCGGGCTCATCTTCAGTTGCGCTTCGCCGGTGAGACATGCATCAAAGCCCTCAAGCATATCCGAGGCAATAATAAATCCTCCGCCATGACCAATCATTATTTTATCTTCACCCAGTTCCTCGCGCCAACTGCGGGCCAGGCGGAAATAGTCATAGAAGTTAAATAATCCAGCTTCATGTGGATGCTCCGGATCATTGCACAGACCTTGAGCCGGCCAGCCGAAGTCCACATACAGCCCGTCAAGATCATATTTTTTAACGCAGTCAATAGTCGAGTTTAATACAAAATTAAATGCTTCAGGGCAACGCAGGCATAACTCATCGCAATCCCAATTTTCGAGCAGTTCATAATTGGTCATCTGATTATCTTTGGCGGAGAACCAAACATTGAGGCAGTCAGTACGGAATTTTTGCATTTGCAGAAAAGCCGGGTCGCGGTGGGCAATCATGTAGGGAGTGCAATATGGGAGAACTTTAATTTTGAGCTTTCGACACTGATTAACTACTCTTTGCATCTCGTTTTTATCCGTGACTACACAGTCTCCAATGTATTTCCATGAATTATGCAAAATCAGTATAGATGCGCCATATTCCGCCATTTCAGTAATTAAATCACTGTCTGGATATGGAATTTTGAATCCGAAATAATGGTAAATTCTTTGCCCGCGAACCGGATTTGCCTCATGGTTTAATCCAGACAGGGTAAAACCCCAGCGGTTGCTGTATTTAAACCCTCGCCGCTTGGGATAGCGCCAGCCGGAAGATACTTTCAACCCCCAAAAACGATAATTGTCGCGGGGCTCCAGAACTTTGCGGCAGGCTCGTCCGTCAATATCACTGGTAACTTTTTCCAGTAAAAAATTTAGACTGTTAGTGACAGGTCTGTCGTCAACACTAAAGTCTATTGCCATACCCCGGATACTTTCCCGTTCATCCTGATTGTTGTCGATGAATTTGGTTCGGTAGTTATGTCCGAAAACAGCTTTTTCGTCAAGCGTGATTCCCAGCGCAACATCATCGAATTTGCAGCGTTCGCCAATCACTTCCCAGGTGAAATTACAAATAATCCAGCCAGATGCATAAATTTCATAATCATCGGTAACTCTCAGTTCCGAATTGCCCCGAATCACTTTTAATGTCACAGCATCCGCTTTATCTGTTTTTACCAGTTGGCAATTTATTACGTTTAAGTCGAGGTTATCGCCTAAACAGCCGTTTTCAGACGGCAAAATTGAGCACCAGCTTTGACCGTCTGAAATGAGCGCGTGATTAAATTTCCCTGACTCTTTGTTAAAAATCAGTTTGAAGACGCGACTGCTAAAGGTTAATTCCTTATTATTAGATTTTACATCTAAGATGGCTGACATTATTAGTCCTGAATTTTATTTTTTTTAATCTATTGGTAGAAAAGACTTTATTGCTTTGTTCATTAATCAATTCCATTGTTTAGTCATATTCTTTGCGATTAAACACAATCATATCCAACACAAATATGATTCTTAAAAACACAGCGCAATCTTGTGGAATATAAAGAGTCAAGCATATTAAAACTTAGGTAAGACATCCCACCCTCGAAAATTATCTTGATTTTGTAATGATTTAGCGTTGCCATAATATCTCATAAAGGCAACATGTCCGTCAACAAAATTAGCAGGCGACCCGCAGTTGAGCTGGCTTGAGCTAAAATGTTCCTTAGCATAAACATCTCGAAAGATTTGCGCGATTGACGGAGATTTTACCTGATGAAATTTACGGGTTGGCCCCAGGCTTCCATATGTAGCATTATTTACTACTGCCCTGTCGCAGCCCATCTTGCAGCAATTCCACCAAACAGAACAGTTGTAATCTATATAGACATTGCCTCTGGTATAGCGGGCGGCGATGAACGGACACATCAAAACTTTAGCTTTTGAGGCATTTGAGACATTTGTCTTGCCCGCAAGATATGGACTGTAAAGTTTCGGGAATGCCACTGCGAGCCCAAAATAAACACTTCCGCCATGCGGAAATATGGCACCAAGATAATCTTGATTATCGTTACTGTACATTTGTAACGCTGTGGCGTATTGTTTAAATTGATTAGTGCATTGAGTATCCTTAGCCCGGTCTCTCGCTTTGGCCAAGGCTGGCAGCAACATTGCCGCCAAGATTGCTATGATCGCGATCACCACGAGCAATTCTATGAGTGTAAAATTTCCTCCAATCAAAGATCTATTTGTGTGGTTTCTGTTTTGCATTTTTTTCACCTTTCTGTCATAGGGTTATTAATTCACGGATTCTTGTTGAAATTTTATTAACTCCTTCATGGGTGTAATTCAGATTTTTGCCATAATCTTCGGCTTGCTCGAGAATATTTTTAATCTCCGCAGTTGTTTTAGCATCAAATTTGCCTTTTTCCATGTTTACCTTAAGGTAGAGGAGAATTTTAGCATCCTGAATGCCCATGCGCATTGCTTCCCAGCGAATTGATGGGACTATGATTTCGCCGGTTATATTATACATTTTATTCAATGGATGATTTTCCTCGCCGTTATAGACGAAAATATAGTCAAGTATGCCGCCGTCGGTATCATTCCAAGTGGTTCCGCCCGCGGAACAATTATAAGCCCACGAGCCTACGCCGGTAAAACCAATACCGACAGCAGCTATTGGATATGTCCGCGCATTGAGCACCGGTTCAGCCTTGCCGGCGTCAACTTTGTAACTCCAGATAGCCAATCCGCGTTTGGTCCTTTCGGCCTTAAGCATGGGCAGGGTTTTAGCAAAAAAATCTTTGCGCGGGTTGTAATCTTTGGGTGCCCAGCGAGATAATGAGGTCGGCATTGGCCACGCTGGCAAAATTATGTCCACATAGGGGGTATAAGCTGCAACATCCTGCGGCAGGCTATAGTTGCCGGCTGTTACCATTGTAGAAACGTCAGGCGCTATTTTCTTGGATAATTTATAAACTTCAATGCCGATTTTAACTTTGCTGCCCGGCGCATTGGCAAACTCGTCATGCGAGGCCAGCTCGTCCATTCCCCAAATCAGGAAGTGTTGCCGGGATACTCCTTCTTTTACTGCAAACTTCAACCAGTTTTCAAGTAAGTTGGTGTAGGCGTTTATCCATACATGCACAAGTTCTTTCTTTTCATTGATAAAGGGCAGTTTCTCTTGATTATCGGCTAGCGGGAAACTTTTGTATGCCCCTTGCCAGAACAGTCCTAATTTAATGTTTTCCTTAGAGTAGGCCTGCATCCACTTTGCCTGGCTGCTGCCTTTGAAATCTTCGCTGGCAATTGTTCCGTCTGGATTGAATTTTACTTTAGGGATAAACGGAAACTCAATTCCTGTTGTGTAGTGTTCCGCCAGGTCTTTGGCGGCTAATTCAGGATATTTGTTTGCCGGATTTAATTGTGGATAAACACATTGGAAATTGGCGAAAAACGGTTCCGAAGGCAGATTCACCGGTTTGACCTTTACCGTTATCTGCAAATCGGAATTCCCAGTTTTAATCTTTAACGGGAATTCGCCGGAAATATCTTTCTTTACCTTAAATAAAATGTAGAGTTTAACGATTGTGCCAGCATCAAGCGCCAGCGTCCACTGCTGATTTTGGGAGGAAGGCAACAGGGTCAGCGGATCAGCTATCAGTTCACTCTCTTTTTTATACCAATTCATCATAAACACTTGCCTGCGAATTTCAATCTTGTCAAATATTTTTTCCCCGCCCGTGATGGTTATGGGGATTGTTTGCATTTTATCCATAGAATTGGCGACTGATAAGCCTAACGCTTGATACTCATTGCCGAGAGTTATGATTTCAGTCGCCTGGATTAGCTTTTCCGGGATAATTTCATCTGGGTTTTGGCGCAGGAAAGCATCACTGAAATAGGCAATATTGGCTTCGCCTGTAAGCGATTTGTTTACTTTAACAAGTGCGGCAGTTAATTTTGAATTTAAATCCTGCGTCAGAATGGTTGTATCTTCTGATACAATTTTAGCAATGACTGTATTAATTTCTTTCTGGGCTTGTGACAACTCCAAATTGTCCTTTTTGATTTTCAGCGCCTGGCTGATGCGGGAAGCTAAATAATTCCAATCTCTCAACAGAATTGTCAAGGATTTTTTCTCCTCGATGGTCAATTCTTTGCCGCGGCTGCTGATAATGCTAAAGTTATCCAGCCAAACAACACCTTTTTTATTTGAGCGATAGACAGCGAAAAACAAGCGTTCTTTAACCGCATTCTTGGGCAAAGTTGTTGAAATATTAATTTTATTATAGTCATTGCTAAGCTTGCGGTTCCAGACTATTGTAGAGTTTCCCCAAGTGACTTTGCCCTGAGTTTCGCGATTGTAACCAATCATGACCCCAAGTTCCGCACCGTCGGCCCCGGCGGCATCAAAACTAATCGTTAACTTCAATTCTGATAAATTTGGTTCTTGCATATCGCAACTAAGCAGCACATAGCCGTCATCAAATCGTGCCGCTTTGCCGCCGTGCGAAACCTTATCCGTAACCAAACTCACTTTAGTGGTTTTGGGTATGTTCCAACCGTCTGGACAACTGATATTCGCGACATCTTCGTCCAAGCTTGGATTAGGGAATTGGACTGCGGAAAATGCGTTGATACATGACAGCATCAGTACGGCTAACACCATTTTATTCAAAATTTCCATTTATTTTTATCCTCTTACAATTAGTTATTATGAACAAGTGCAGTTGATATTATTGATTCGTGAATTGTGCCTTTAATCAGGTGTTTCTGGTAGTCGCTCTGGTCGCCGTGCAAACGTGCAACCAGTAATTCCACTGATTTATATCCTACCTCCTCTGAAGAGAATATTACCTCCATAACCGGCAATGGCGGCAGCAGATCATTGCGGGTGGCAAAAGTAGCAACCTGTATTGAATTACCAGATTGAGACTTAGCGTTTTGACGTATTTGATATAACCAATTTAGAGCCTCTAAGTTGGCTGTGACAACCGGAATTCCTTCATATTTATCAAGGTCAACAGTATCTCCTTTATCAAAGGATATAACTTCTAATTCTTGGGGGCTGGGCAATGCCGAGCGCACCCCGGCGATTCTTAATTTCACGTTTTCTTCTTTATTCTTTGCCACAACAAAGGCTAATTTCTGATATCCTCTATTAACATAATAAGTACCTATTTTTTGGGCAGCATCGAATGCATCATAACGTACACTATCGTAAGCTATTCCGGAATAAGCTTTGTCAAGAATAATCAGTGGAAAATTTTTTGGCTTGATTTGCATTAGTTCCCTGACTTGGGTCTCACTCATAATCGACCATACAATACACCCGCAACAGTTAGGTTTGAGTAATATTGAGCGAATTGTGGCAAATTGCGTATCCGGACGTCCTGCCGAGCTCATGAATAATACTTCTAAATTATTGGCTACTAACTTATTATGAATAGCAACAAAAAGATCAGTATGGAATGTTCCTTGCGTTGTATCATCAAAAATTACTGACACCAACTTTTCTTTGTTTCCAAAACTGCCGATCTCTCCATTCTTGGGAGAATTAACGAATGTTCCTTTGGCTCGATGACGAATAAGCAGGCCGCATTGGCGTAACTCGTTAAGCGCTTTGCCAAGAGTTCTGTGATTAATCCCCAGGCTCGTTGCAAAATTCTTATCCGCCGGCAGCCGACAGCCATCAGGGATTTCACCATCTGTAATCATCTCCTGAAGTGTGCGACGAAGACATTCATATAGCGGCATACGTGACAGGTAATTGCTGCCGCCAGTATTTTGCATTCTTAAGCTAAGCTTATTAATATCAAATTCGTCCATATACAACTTTCCAATATATAATTAGATGTACTAAAACGTATATATGCACTATTATACACTAATATAAGAAAAAGGCTACCATTATATTAAAATTATCAGCAAAAAAAAATGAGAATAAAGAATCTCCTCCCGCAAGCCTCGGGGTATTACGGACGGACTTCCACGCCATGCGGGCAGGCCGGAGATTCGAAGACAAAAGCCAAGACAAAGAACAAAGTCGCACCAAGGGGCGAGGTATTGAACCCAACGGAATTAATTTTGAAAGTTGACGAATATCAATAGCCGTCACGTCACCAGTTTCTCGACGCATAATCACCGGCGCTAGGTGCTTTCCTGCTGCTGCGATTGTAAAGGCTAGGGGTGATGGGTGATGGGTGATGGGTGATGGGTGATGGGTGTTACGGGGTACAAAAACGAATACATTTTTACCACGAAAAACACCAAAAGCACGAAAGGAGTAAAAACTAATCAGCAAATATTTCCGTGAAGCGCAAACATTCGCTGACCATGTTTTTATCCTGTTTATCCTGCCCATCCCTGTTAAATTGGCGTTCATTAGCGGCTAAAACATGCAATTTTACCTGTAAAAACCCTGAGTTTCAAAAATGCATTTTATTGCGTTATCTGAGCCTGTTATCTCCGTTCCTGTTGACAAAATCACTAATAGTAAAAAGACATGAGAGTCAGGTGTTACGGGTTACGGGTTACGTGTTAGGTG
>CAIPAT010000020.1 GCA_903863035.1 uncultured Lentisphaeria bacterium | reverse complement strand
GCCCAAAACTCATCCGTAATTTCCCAAGTTTTTAATCGCTGCATCGCCATGTCTGCCTCCCGGTATGTCATTTTTAAGTTTACCGGGAATAATATACATCCAAGTTCAGCAAAAGTCAATTATTAGTAGATAAGCTCTAAACATGTTGAGCATGGATATATTATAATTGATTCATTTTAAATATTGTCAAGACCATTCATAATATTTAATCAAAATAAATTGTACCAATAGTATTGATGTTTTGATATTTATGATGTATTGTATACAATATGCAAAACTATGGATTTCTATTAATATGCTCAGTTTGACGACAATAATTATAGCATTTTGTGCCAGTTTTGTGGCGATGCTCTCTGGCGGATTCTGGGGCCTCGGCGGCGGCTGGCTGGTAATGCCCGTACTGCTGCTGTGCGGTGTGCCGATAGAAGTGGCAGTGCCTGCGAGTTTACTTCA
The DNA here is from genome assembly GCA_903863035.1 of uncultured Lentisphaeria bacterium. Lineage (GTDB taxonomy): Bacteria > Verrucomicrobiota > Lentisphaeria > Victivallales > Victivallaceae > CAIPAT01. The sequence goes on along the minus strand of CAIPAT010000020.1, from coordinate 28,830 downwards.
GATGGTTCCAAGTACGTTTCCCACAGTCGCCAGGCAGATTAAAAGTATTGGCTGGAGCAGGAATTCCTGGGGATATATGATCGCGATTCCGATGTGCATAGCATCATTTGCCGGAAGCATCGGCGGTGCGCCGCTCGGCGATCTGCTCGAATATCTGTTTCACACAAGAAAGCTCCAGGAAATATTTTTTCTGGGAATACTTATTCTGGTCTTTTATCAGAGCATAAGAATAAATGATCCAAAAGCATCTGTAAGCGCCGGAGTCTGCTCAGTTGATTTCAGAAAGAAGATTTACATAGCGCTTGCCGGATTTTTCACCGGACTTATATCATCGCTGGCAGGTCTCGGCGGCGGGTCGCTGGTACGCCCTCTTCTGAGAAACCTGTTGAATGCGCCGGAGGAGATTACCGGAAAAATATCGAGACTGTCAGTATTTCTTGTCGCTTTTGCCGGAGCCGCAGCATATTTGCTGATATCCGGCAAATGGATTGCAGAGTCGCTGGCCCTTGCCGCGGTTCTGGCCGTCGGGGGAATGCCCGGCTTTGCTCTCGGTGCTAAAATGCACGGAGTTGTGATCAGGGCCGGCAAAGATACTCTTGCCGGAAGAAGTTTCGCGTTTTTCATTATGATTGTTATTATAAGTCTCTTCTGTAAGATAGCAGGCTTTATGGAAACGGGCCGGATTCTTATCTGTACGGCAAGCGTAGGAATACTGATCTTTCTTTGCGCAATCACTTTTGTCTGCCGCAGAGAAAATCTAGAGCGCGAAATTGAAAATTCCTCAAACTAAGATATTTTAAAACAAGGAAATTAAAGATGGAACCTAATTGTATTTTTGAAGCTATGCAAGCGCGTTTTAAGGCACAGACAAGAACCCGTGTGCTGGCGTTCGGCTCATCCAATACACAGCGTTTTCTTCCGGGGATGCACTGGTTTGATGTGTTTGAGCTGGCTGTAAATGACACCTACGGAAAATTACTTTACTGCATTAACACCGGAATCAGCGGCAATACCACAACAGACCTGCTGAATCGCTTTGATGCCGATGCCGCAATGTATCAACCGCACCTTGCATTTATAACCATCGGTGGAAATGATTTTCTGCGGCGGCAAATGACTGAAGCAGAATTCGAATTTAATCTGCGTGAACTGCATAGACGATTCAACAACAGCGGTTGTATGGTAGTATTCCAGACTTATTATTCTCCGGATCCGGTCCGCAATGATGATCTGACTCCATTTTACAGATTCATGGATATTGTAAGAGAAGTCGCGAAGTCCACCGGCTCGGGTCTTGTGGATCATCTCAGACGCTGGGAGCTTCTCCGCAAAGCATATCCTGAATTATATCTTAAAATGATGCGTGACGGATTTCATGTTAAGTGCTATGGTAATATGCTCATGGGGCTGGATATCGGATGTCATTTCGGCGCAACCGTCAATCAGGACGTCGATCCGGGATTCTGGGATGAATCGCTGAAAATTCAAAACCTCGTCGATGATCTGGAAAAACAATAAGGAAAGAATTTGATGAGTCCGTCTAAAATAAGACATCTATCACTCAGTGAAGAAATCTACAGCCGTTTAATGAGGCTGATTCTCGACAACAAGTATCCGGATGGATATAGAATGCGCGAAGAGAAGCTATGCGCGGAACTCGGGGTAAGCCGTACCCCTTTGCGGGAGGCGATGATAAGGCTCGACCGCGAGGGTATTCTGGAGAGAGTGCCGCGTTACGGCTGTATCATACGGCGACTGCCTCCATCCGAGATCGCGGAGCTTCTGGAATGCCGTAAAATGCTTGAGTGTCTGACGCTGCGTGAATACTTCAACAATATAGACCTGGAAGCCGTAAAAAGTCTTCAGTTGCGCTTTGAAGAAGCGATAAAAAGCGGTGATGATGAGTTGAGAATTGAAATTTTAAATACAGATGAAGCACTGCATGGACTTATCGTCTCGGCATGCAGTAACAGATTCCTTGCAAAACAGTTGAAAGATATTCAGATGCGATGCCGCCCTTACCGGGTTCTGCGTTGCGCGGAAGCCGGCGATATTCCATCCATAATTAGTGAAAGACGGAATATCTTAGATTCTGTTCTTGCAGCTAAAAAAGAGGATGCGGTAAAGTGTATGGAGGCTCATTTTGATGCGAGTCTCAGCTACTACAAGGCAGATGATGGCAGCTTGTCCTCATAGAAGCTGCATTTACGAGCAAAATCTGCGTCATGATATGCCTGAAGCGTTCAGGATGTATATTAACTATAAGAATTTCCAGGCGGTTAAATTATAAAATGAACGATACCGGAGAAAAAAATGCTGGCAACTGCATATCACTCGCTCGATGAGGAATCCAAGTTTGAATCTGAAGATTTTCGTTTTTTCGGCATCGCCAGCACTCCATTCGTCACTCCGGTATTCCGTAGAATCGGAGTCAATAAAGTCAAAAAAGCATGCGATTACCATCTGCATCAGCATGACAATTATGAAGTTATCATGGTTGAATCCGGAGACTATTCATGCCGCATAAATAATATAGAGGTAAACGTTGCTGCCGGAGAAATATTGATTCTAAAACCTGGCGACACCCACCAGGATTTATATTCGCCGGGCCTGGTTTACTTTCATTTCTGCTTCGATTTGCAGAGCATCGATACTGCTGTAGTCAACGCCAAACTTTTCCCCGACGACATAGCAATTCTCCGACAGGTATTTAAGAGGGGCGGCAGGCCGCTTGTCCGGCTGGCGGCCAAAATTTGCGCCACTCTCAAAAAAGGCAAAATCATTGATCTCTATATTGGCTATTCGATGATGTCGGAATTGTTCTGGAGGCTCATCAGGGAAATTCCCAGTGGCCTCCTGTCCAAAGATTTCATTTCCAATGAACGTAAAGAGTCCTTTACCGCGCAGTTATATGATTTTCTAGAAAAAAATATTTACCGCACGCAGACGGTTGACGATATTGCTCGTGAACTGAACATCAGCGAACGGTCACTGACTGAATTTTGCAGGAAGTTTCTGAAGGATTCGCCGGCAAAGATTATGCTGAAATATAAAATAGACCGCGCGGCATTGATGCTGCAGCATACACACATGACCGCTAAAGAGATAAGTTTTTCGCTGGGATTCTGCAACCAGTACTATTTTTCGCGCTGTTTCAAGCGCATCATCAAACTTTCGCCGCGGGAATTTAAAAAACGCTGGCCACTATGTGATATTCTGCCGAAAAAGGTATCTTTTCTGCCCTAATACATATCTTATACCCCTTCAGTCATATTGCTAAAGACGCATCTGCAGGTTATAATCATTATGTAGATATTTAAACAGCTAAAGGCTAATTGAAAGGCATGATGATGAATCTTTTTTTACCCGTAATGCTGCTTGTCATGACGATTGGCATTTTTACGACAGCAAATGCTGAAAAAGATATTTCAATTAAAATAATACCAGTAAAGGATTTTAGTGATAACCGGATTTTAGGAGAGGAAATCTTCCATATCTGTGACGGCATCCCTGGCATTATCGGATTTTCAATAAAAGACATAAAGCAGCCGGTTTCGGCAATTGAACTGATGATAGACGTGCCGGAAGGCTTTGAAATAATCGGGGCAACGCCGAACCGTCCGACACGCATAGATAAAAACTTTGTGTACTACTTGCCTGAAAAAATGCAGATGGAGAAAATCACCAGAGAAGGGTCGTTAAAACAAAACGTCAATTATTCCAGATACATGATTGCCATGAGTGATAAAATTGTCAACCCGCCGGACTGGGAATGGGCTCACAACGCTTATGAGTACGTATACATTAAAAATACTTCCGGGCATCAGGTCAAGGCCGGAACCGCTTACTGGAAGGTTGTTATTGACAGGAAACCCGCTTCTGATGAAAAAAGCTTTACCTTGAAAACACTGCCCTATCCGGATTTTACAGCCAGACCGTTAAAGCGCTTCGGATTCAGGCAATATGACCTGTTCAGCCAGATCGCGCCGTTCCAGGAAGTCAGGAATGCTTACTTGAAATACTTTAAAATGGTACACGAGAGGCCGGCGACCAGTTGGCAGGTCATTCCGACTAACAATAGAAATGACTGGGGCCGCGCATATCCGGACAGCATTCTCGCGGAGATTAAAAAGGTGTTCGATATTTATGGAGTATTCTACCTTGAAAGCGTCGGGTTCAGCAATTATCTCAAAACCCTTGACAAAGCAAACCGGGAGAATTTACGGCCTCTGATTCAGCGCAACGGGCAGGCGCATCACGCCGACGGCAAACCGTTCAGAGTGTGTTATGGGTTTCTGGCTGGAAATGAATCGAATGCGTTATACTGGGAAAAATTATTCCCCGGCTATCTGAAATATCTGATGAACGGTATCCCGGAACCCGACGTCATTGATTTCGATTTTGAACCCAGACAGGAAACATGGTGTTGCTGCGAGCAATGCCGGGACAATTTTAAAACCTTTGCCGTACTTGAACAGAAACCGTCTATTCAGGAGGTTGATAATAAATATAAAGATCAATGGTTTAATTTCCAGGTGCAGCTTAACGGGCAATTGTTAAAAAAATGCGCGGAATATACCCGCAAGTATTATCCTAAATCCAGATTTTACCTGTGTTCCGACCCCTTGCATGCCGGAGGACAACCTCTGGGCTGGTGTTCGCTTGATCCCGTAATCTCGGACCAATGGGTGGATGCCCATACCATGATGCCGTATTATTCCGGCAAGGCTTGTTTCGATGATATCGCCTTGAACAAAAAAACGCTGAAGAAACCGGTATATCCGATACTTGCCCCGACCTGTTATGATCCTATGTTCATGGTTCGCTATACTCCGCAGAAAATGTTTCAAAATATCCTGGCAGTCGCTGCCAACGGCTGCACCGAACTGGCCTTGTACAACGGGGATGATTATGACGGTCTATATCTGCGGAAAATAACCCAGGCGCTGGAAATGATCGCTAAAACCGAAAATTATTATTTTGCGGCGCGGAATGATGAACTTGTCAAAGTCAAAGTAGAACCGTTTTTCGAGAAGGCAGTCAATGACGAAAACACCAGGACAGTGGTGTCATTTCCCATGCAGGAAGATATCCGTTATACCGTATTCAAAGACGGCGGACGCCTGCTGTTGAGCGTCTTTAATTATGGAGAAAAAGATATTTTCGTCAACATCAAAGTTCCTGCCATTACCGGAAATTACACGGTTGTTGATGTGCAGCGCGGAAAAATCTTCGGCGGCGGCGGAAACCAGAAACTTTCAGATGCGGAAATCCGGAGCGGGTTTATCTGTCCGGTGGAAACCGATGGCGTCCGGCTGCTGGAATTTATCCCGTCTGCCGGCGCTATAATCTCAGGGGAACCACTTTCTCAGTCGGCGTTTATCAAAGAATTTGAACTGGTAAAAGCAGGATACAATTTAACGCTGCCGGAGGAAAAAAAGATTGGAGATGCGGAAATCGGTTACGGCGATATCAACAAAGACAAAATAATTGATTTGAAATTAAAGCTGAAAGACCGGAAGATGTACGTCTGCGCCGAGAACGGCGGGGTCGTCAACGGCTGGAAAGGATTGGCATGGTACTCCGATGTATTCAACTACGGCGCCCAGGCCAGCGGCTTTGCCGATCAGATATTTGTTTATACTAATCTCCAGTCGCCGCCTGCCAAAAAAGATTTCAATTTCAAATATGTCTCGGCGGAGATAACCGTCAACGGGATAGAGGCTGTTTTACAGCATGTCATGCCGCCGCCGGAAAATGCATCCATGGAAAAAGACATTCTGGAAGGGCTGACCATGACGAAGAAAATTGAATTGACGGATAACGGCAATACCATAAATATTCAATGGACATTTGAAAATGCGAATCCGCGGAAAGAGACCATGCCGCTGGCGTTCCGCATTAAGATGCGCCCGTGCATCGGCGGCAAGACTGCTTACGAAACGAAAAAGCGGCTGCCGGAAATAACCAGCGTAACACTGAACAGTGCCGGAGAAAAAATAATTATTGAGAAAGGAGGTAAAGGGAGCTGTGTCTTTATCAACAAAAATCATAAACTCAACTTTCTCGACGGAAAAGTTCCGTATGTAAACTGGGACGGAACGCCAGTGCTGGTAAGCGCAGGAACGGAGACGATGGCAATAATGCCGGATTCGCAACTCACGGCCGGATGCTATGTTTACTGGAATGACGCTTACGGCTGTACTGTAGAACTGCTGACCAATGAATTTACATTGCCTTACGGCGATAAGAAAAGTTATTCTTATCAATTGAAAATAAAATAGAACAACCACAAATTAAACAAGGAGTAATCCTGTCATGAATCGAAAAATTTTTACACTCATTGAACTCCTCGTGGTGATTGCCATCATCGCTATTCTAGCTTCAATGCTGCTGCCTGCGCTGGGTAAAGCCAGGGAAGCCGCGAGAAAAACCGCCTGTGCCAACCGGTTGAAACAACTCGGAACAGGGGCCAACATGTATCTGGGTGACAACCTGGAATACTATCCCGTAGATGCACGGACTAATTCAGGCTGGGCGGTGCATCTGGTGGCTTCCGCCAATAACATTTCTTACGACAAAACAATCGCCATTGCGGGCACTGGGATCGGCAACAAACTGCTTTACTGCGATAGCGCCAAAGGCGAAAACTTGTCATGGATATGGCAGCCGATGACCGGCGGCACAGGCATTGCTTATAACGGATTTCAGGTATCCGCCTCGACAACGGCTTTAGACCCGCAATCCCTGTTTCAAAATTCGAATGCGCTATCCAGGAAATCAAGCACGTTACGACTGTCATTGAGCCAGGTCGCCTATCTTGGCGATACCAACTGCCTGGCTCTGGGCTTCGGCTACGGCAATCCTGCAGGAACAAAATTAATGGAATTGCGAACGCGGCATCAGGGAGAAATTAACTTGCTATGGCTGGACGGGCATGTGAGTTCCAGAAAAGGCAGTACCGATTTTTACGGCATCTGGGCTCCGTTAGCACAGCGTTCCTGGTTTTTGAGATGGAATTTCTATGTTGATAAATCAAGAAATAATTAACTAAAAATTTCCTGTTTTTGAACCTATCTGCCGAACCTGAGTCTGACATTCGACTATGGTTCGCCGTTTTGCTGCCGCCGGGATGGAATTATGAAAAAAGACGTTTTTTTTGGACGGAGAGCTTTAGAAATCAATGGCAAGGATTGAGCATATGGAAAGCTCCTGCCGGCAGGACAAGCGTCACATTTATTGCGCAGGCGGCGCTGCAGTATATTCAGCGCTCAAATGATATTGCATGGGCAAAAGCGATTTTCAGCAAACTGGAAAAGTATATTGAGTCGTATAAAACTGCCCCGCAGTTTTACGGCGTAATTCATGAACCGTAACTTCAGAAAAATTATAAGGACAACTACAGATGGAAAGTGTCAACGTAAAGAAGAATCCGGCAGGGATAGAATTAAGCACTGACAAATTTAGTTTTACTCTTTTGCGCCAGACTGGAATGCTCGGCAATTTCCGGTTATTTGATTCCGAACACGGACAATGGAATGATGTTTTCTATGGGAAACCGGTGTTTGAAAACCAGGCAGGGATAAGGATAAAAGACGAATTGACGGGGACATGTTTTTCCGATCAGTTCGGCCCTTCAACGGTATTTTATCACGAACCCAGAAAAATAGCATGGAGCGATAAAGGCAGCGAGCTGAGTTGCTCGATCCCGAAAATAAAGAAAAGCGGCGCAGCTGTAGAAATAGTCCAGCAGAAATTTTTTGACAACGCGCCGTTTACACTGAGTAATGAATACCGGGTGGAAAATGACTGCCTGCGCTGGGATGTGCTGTTGAAATTGCGCCCCGGCGAGGAAGAGCGTTCGCTGAAGTTCGAATATCAATTGCCGGCATTCCGTTCCGTCAACGGCGGTTTTTTCCCGAAAGGCTGGCAGGTATGGGCGCCTCTGGAAAATGCGCCGCTCAGTTTCGGCGAAGCCGGCGGCTGGGGACATTCTCAGGGGTCATGGTATGTGCATCATTTCCCTTATTGCTCCGTCAATGCGGGGGCGGGAATACCTTTGCCTCTGATAGACATTTTCTCTGATGTCCACGATATCGGGATGGCGCTCATGGCTCCGCCTGAAGAGCTCAAACCCGAAACTGTATTTGTTGTTGACAAGGAAAACAGCGTCCTTAAGTTGCAGTATAACAATATCGGGTTGCGGCAAGGAAAAGAATGGCGTTTAAGCCTGATCCTGTACCCGCATCGCGGCGACTGGCGGAACGCCCTCGGGTGGTTTGAAAAAAACTGCCATGACTATTTCACTCCCAATAATGAACGCATTGTGGAGCAGGAGGGCACGATGTTTTACGGAGTCCCGACTGTGCCGGAAAAAACCATCCGGTCCTGGGTAAAAAACATGAACCTGAAATGGACGGAAGTACTGTATAATCCCATTTTCGGCGATTATGTGCCGGAAGCGGAGAACTGGGATTTTGATATGCTCTGGTCGGAAAAGGAACCGGATAAGATTATCCGGGGACTGACTAAGGAGAAAGTCCGCAAATATCTGAAAATGTTAAAGAAAAACGGAGTCGCATCGTTCGTCTATTTCAATTACGGCGAATGCGACGCGCGCCTTGCGCAAAAAAGATTTCCGGATTCGATTATCAAAGATCCGCAGGGTTTGCGCAAGGCGTGGACGTTCAGGGACGGCAAGCGCGGCAACATGACTATGAACCCGGCCCCTGACACGGAATGGGGCAAATTTGTTTTAAAACAGGTTGATGAACTTTTTGATCAATATCCCGACCTGGACGGACTGTTCATAGACCAGATGTGTTACCATGCTTATGACACCGGCAGGGATGACGGCAGAAGCATGATCAATAATACTCCTGTATATGACACCCATGCGGCATCAATGGAGATGATGAAGAAAATAGCTGAAAAGCTTTGTGCGCGCAACAAAACCTGCTTTGCCAACGGGCCTTATAATTTTGAGATCATGAAATATGCTGACGGCATTATGAGTGAAGGAAGTCTCTCCGGACTGGCAAAATATTCATACGCCTGTCTGAACAAGCCTGTGATGGTATTGACATACAATGCTTTGGCCGAGGATATGGAAAGGGTCTTAAAAGCATGTCTTAAATACGGAGCTTTTCCCTCGACCCCGTGGCATCATGTTGATAGCTTCAACCCGCCCGAAATGCCGCCCGAAAACACGCTTGAATTGTACCGCAAATATCTTCCGCTTCTGGAAAATCTTCGCGGCCGGCGCTGGGTGCTTCGTTCAAAGGCGGTAACTTTTCCGGGTGGTTTGGACGGCAATATCTTTCACCGGCGGAACGGGGGATATGCAATCCCGTTTTTTGTGAAGGATTCGCTGATGTCCTATAAATACTGGAATGTCGGGAATCCCAAGGTCATCCAGGTGACGCTGGAGGAAAACGAGAAAATAGAAGCAAAAATCAAATGGCATTCCATCAGTTTCAGCGGCGAAAAAAATATCACAGGCCGCAGATCGGGAAACAAGCTGTCAATTGAAATTTCGGAATTTTGCGAAGCTGGCATTCTAATCGTTGAAGAACTGGATAGAAGACGGTATCATTGAAGCAAATTACCGGCGCAAGTTTCGCGAAATATTACGAGGTGATTTGAGAAATTGCCGGGGATGTGTATCCCTTAATGGATGTAACAGACCGGCAAAGACAAGGGCATTCGGAAGAACCGCGAAGAGGTAAAGGTTACTTTTGAACGACTCCAAAGAATAAGGATTGAACATTAATGAAAATAGAAACATCATTTAAAAAAGATTTAAAAACTGTCCACAATCATATTGAGGATATTCTTCCCAAATTGATTGACGGGCCTTCAAACGAAATTCCGTTTAAACGCCTGCATCCCGGTTATTTGGATAATTACAATTCGACTAGCTACCTGTGGGACCAGTATTTTTGCGCACTTCGTTTTCATGAGGCAGGGAAAATAGAGTTTCTGAAAGACCATGTGTCCATGTTTCTTCAGTTTCAGAGTCCGGATAACGGCTTTGTCCCGTGCGCCATCTCTTACACGAAAGACGGAAAGCCACTGCCGGGAAACTCCGGCAGGACAAGCGTCACATTTATTGCGCAGGCGGCGCTACAGTATATTCAGCGCTCAAATGATCTTGCATGGGCAAAAACGATTTTCAGCAAACTGGAAAAATATATTGAGTCGTATAAAATTATTCTGCCCCGCCAGCTTATTCAAATGGGAAAGTTTCAGGAACTTCCGTTCGGGCTGTACAGTAATGTTGCCGGGGGACTCGACAATGATCCAGTCAAAATTTTTCAGGAGAGTTCTGTTAAAGTTGAAGGAAATTGCTATTTCTATCTGGAAATTCTTTCCATGAGCAAAATTGCAGGCATGTTGAAACAGCGCGGCAAAAGCAAAAAATACGCAGAGGAGGCTGAAAGTCTGAAATACGCGCTTAATAAATATTGCTGGAACGACGAGGACTCCATTTATTACAACATACTTCTTGACGGAGCGCCCCAGATTAAACTGAAATGCTTTAGCGGCCTTGTTCCGCTTTTCGCCGGAATTGCCGATAAGAAGCAGGCGGATAAAATTGTGAAAAACACCGTGATGAATGAGAAATTATTTCTCTCTCCGTTCGGAATACGGAGCATGTCCCAAGACTGCATTTTCTATAATAATGGCTCCGTCGGAAATCCTCCGCCGCATTATGTGAACTGTTATAATGCCTCGAACTGGCAGGGGCCGGTGTGGGTTCTAGTTAATTTTCAGATCGTTGAAGGCCTTATTAATTATGGATATTATGAAGAGGCGCGGGAGATAACGCGTCGCATGATGAAGGCGCTGGCCGCCGGTATAAGAAAAACCGGTGTGATGCATGAAAATTATCATGCGGAAACTGGCGAGTGGCTTTTTTGTGAAGGATTTGGAAGCTGGAATGTTCTAGCTGATGTCATGCTTCCCAGAATAGAAAAAATGACGACTGTGTTAAGTGCGATTAACTCAGCATTTTAACCGTTTCGCAAGCGTAACACAAGTCTGTTGAAAGATTGGCTGAATAGATCGGTGTCTTGGACATGTAGAAAAATTCGGTAAATTCAATACATGCGGGGTAATTTAAAAAGAAAAATTAGCAAAAAGTTGCATCGGATGTGTCAAAATGGTTTTGACACGCAGGAAAACGAGTTATTAACAAAAAAAGACCAATAATTTTTGAAATTGGCTCAAGGAGGTATTGTTACCATGAACAGATTCTTACAGCGTCTGGCTGCCGGCAGGACAGCGTTCCTGGTTTTTGAGATGGAATTTCTATGTTGATAAATCCAGAAATAACTAATTGTCAATGTAATCATATTTAATTCACACAGAACAGCATTGGCAAAGAAATCCGGAATCTTTTTGGTGTTCCAAGTAAATTGAATTTGATTAGCGGAAGTGTTAAAAATAATAATATTTTGCGGTCTTTATGATTGAAAAAGAGAACTTAAAACTGTATATTTATGAAAAGATTTCACAAAAGGATATTGCTTCATGAAAAAATCTGTTTTACTGGATAAAGGCAGTTTTCATATTGGCTGCAACTATTGGGCATCTCACGCCGGCATCAGAATGTGGGAAGACTGGCGACCTGAAATCATTGAACAGGATTTCAAACAGTTGTCTAAATCGGGTATGCAGCTACTGCGCGTATTTCCGTTGTGGCCGGTGTTTCAGCCGCTGACGGTCGCGCGTATTCCCTGGAAAGGCAGTGATCAGGAGCTCCGGTTCGGCGATAAGCCGCTGGATCATACTCCGGCAGGACAAGCCGGAGTCTCCGTCGAAGCAATGGAAAAATTTCGTATATTCGCCGATTTGGCGGAAAAGCATAATTTGAAACTGGTTGTGGCGCTGGTTACTGGATGGATGAGCGGTCGCCTGTTTGTGCCGCCTGCATTTGAAAGCAGCAATGTGATTACAGACGCCACCGCACTCAAATGGCAGAAACGCTTTGTCAGCTATTTCGTAGAAACCTTCAAAGATCATAAAGCCATTGATTCATGGGGCCTGGGCAACGAGTGCAACTGTATGGGCGGCGCAACTCGCGATCAGGCGTGGATCTGGACCAATACCATCACCTCCGCCATCCGTCAGGCTGATCCGGAGCGGGCCGTGCTGTCCGATATGCACAGCATTCAGTGCGAAACCGGCAGTTGGCTTATTGCCGATCAATCGGAACTGACGGATATTCTGACAACCCATCCCTATCCGCAGTTCACCCCGAAATGCGGTCAGGACCAGCTTAATACCATCCGCAACGGACTTCATGCCACCGCGGAATCCAGATTGTACGGCGATGTCGGTAACCGGCCCTGTATCCCTGAAGAACTAGGCACCCTGGGCCCAGTTATATGCAGTGAGAAAAATGCGGCCGCCTATCTCCGGACAACCATGTTTTCCAGCTGGGCGCATGACTGCCGGGGACTGCTCTGGTGGTGCGCCTATGACCAGGAGGATCTGGATTTCCCGCCTTACGAATGGGTCGGCCTCGAACGCGAATTAGGCTTGATCAGAAACAACCGCAAAGCCAAACCGGTATGCGATGCGATGCAGGAATTCGGGAAAACCCTGAAAAAGATGCCGTTCAAAAATCTGCCTGAATTCAGGAAAAATGCCGTATGTGTTTTGACCCGCGGCCAGGATCAGTGGAGCGCCGCGTTCAGTGCGTTTATTCTCGCCAAGCAGGCCGGATTCGATATCGAATTCCAGTTCACCAATCAGCCGCTCAAAAAATCTGACTTCTATATTGTGCCGTCTGTTGCGGGCAGTTCTGCGCTTTACCGTTCAGAATGGATGGCGCTGCTTGACCAGGCCACGGCTGGCGCAACAGTGCTTATGACCTACGATAATGCATTTATTCAGCCGTTTGACAAGGTTTTTGGCGTTGAAGTGGAATCCCGCGAGAAATCATTGCATCCCGAAAGCTTCAAGCTTGACGAAAAAACGCTGACCTGCATCCATGCAGAAGTCGTGCTCCGGCTGAAATGTACTACCGCTAAAATTCTACTGGCGGACTTAAAAAACAATCCTCTGTTGACGTGCAACAAGTACGGCAAAGGGAAAATGCTGTTCCTGAACGCCCCGCTGGAACGATATTTGAGCGACACTCCGGGCGTTTTCAACAAGGCTGATGTGAAACCGTATTGGAAGCTTTATGCCATAGCGGCGGAGCTTGCCGGAGTAAGCAGGATTATTACTTCCGGTAATCCGCAAGTCGGGGTCACGGAGCATTTCATCTCCAAAAATGAGGCCGTCGCAGTATTGATTAATTACAATCCTGCCGCTGCGGAGATCGAACCGGTTATTGGCCGCGGCTGGAAACTGGCGGAAGTCATTCTCGGAACGCGTTCCGGCAAAACATTGAATATCAGCGGCAATGACGCGGCAGTAATCAAACTGATTAAGAACGCTTAGTTAGATCAAGGATGGATTCCCGTTCAATCAGCCTGTTTCTCAGACGCAGATGGAGCGGCTCAAGCGGCTTTCCGGCAATCAACTCGTCCAGACGGCTGACCACCGTCTCGGCGAGCACCGGAAAGTTCTGGTCTATTGTCGTCTGCGGCGGCACCATATATTGCGACAGGTTGGCGGTCTCAAATGAAATCGTCGAAATGTCTGCGGGAATTGATTTGTTCATCAAGTACATCATATAGCAGAACTGCGGTACAATACCCTCGCAGCCGACAATTACCGCGGTACAGCCGGTTTTTATGATGCGGGCTGAAGCCTCCAGCAGTGTCTCTTCGTCTTTTTTGACAAATTTAGGATCAAAATCCAGTCCATTGGCGGAAAGTCCGTCCTGATAGCCGGCCATTCGCTCAGCCATGCCCCAGGCCAGCGTTCCAGGACTTTCTCCGATATAGGCAATCTGCCGGTGTCCTTTAGCAAAAAAATGATCAACTGATATTTTGAGTCCCTGCCGGTGATCAGTCGAGACCGAAGGCACGTCTTCAATTTCATGATTGACCGTCAACATCGGAATATCCAGCCCTTTCAGAGCGTTAGCGGCAGCGACGGAGATTGTAATCAAACCTTTCAACGAAGTGTTATGCAGCAGCGGCGCGGATGTGTGCGGGATGATTTCAAATGCATAGTTGCGCTTGAAGAGTAATTGAGAAAGCGCGGTTATCATCAGTACTTCAAACTGGCCGAGGTTAATGCCGTCGGTTCCGTTTACGACAATTCCGATATTATTTCTGGTGGCGCTGAATTTTGGCGAATATTTCATCCGGCGCGCCACTTCCAGCACCCGGTTCCGGATTTCCTCTTTGACGTAAGGATGCCGGTTGAAAACCCGGGAAACTGTCGCAGGCGAAACTTCCGCCGATGCCGCAATGTCTGAAATTCTCTTTTTATCGCTCATCGCAACCAGCCCTTTCATACAAACTGAAACCTTTTCATTATTATAGCGTATATTCATGAATAAAGCAAGTTTTTAAGAAATGTTTGAATATTGCTTGACTTGTGAAATGATTTCATATATAATATATGTCAAGAACTTTGAAACTAACGGAGGCCTTTGTTATGAAAACCGGAAAACTGAAAATTTTCACACTCGTGGAACTCCTGGTCGTGATCGCCATCATCGCGATCCTCGCCTCAATGCTGTTGCCGGCCCTCAACAAAGCGCGGGATAAAGCTAAATCAACAAAATGTATCAACAATTTGAAGCAGCTTGGAACTGCCTGTTTAATGTATCTTGATGACTATCAGGGATACTTTCTGCCAGCGTCATGCGGCCCCACCTATGTGAACGGGTGGTATGATGCCACTTATAGTCCGTTAATCAAAGGTAAATATGTGCCCAAGTGGGTTAACGGAAAAGTACAGGGCGGCGGCAGTCTTATTGATTGTCCGTCAAATAATTCCACGGCAGGAACTTACAATATATATACCAATTATGCCTACAATAACCACATGCCGGGATATTATTCTGCCGGAACTTTCACTGACGGAGCGAAAATCATATCCAGGGTGGTCAGGCCGTCAATGCGGGTGATGTTTGTTGACTCTGATGATGCTTATGTTATAGATCATAGTAATTTTGCGCCAAGACTCGGGGCATGGCATTCCGGCTACACCTCTAATTTTTTATTTGCTGATGGTCGTGCGGTAAATCTCAATAATCCCAAAAAATCATTAATTCCTCCGTCGAACCCGGTTGAGTCCAGGGGATATTTCGACTGGTATAATCGTGCCGGAGCTGATAATTATTTGAGATAAGAATCAGTTTCACCTTTTGCGGCAGCAGATAACCATCACAGGGGGAAGTCATGCATAAAAAAATCATTGTCGTTTTAATCGGTTTTATTACGATAATCACCGATATTCTTGCAGATAATAACTTGATTAAGAACGGTGATTTTAAAATATATTCGCCGCAATTGTGTCCGGCGGACTGGGCTTTGGGCTGGGCAAAGCCACCGGGGACCAGGGAGGCGAATACCAGCGTCAATGTCTCCGCTCCGGCATCGTTGAAAATAAATAATCAACCAGGGCAGGATACGATTATAGTTCAAGATGTGGCACTGGAACCGGATACAGAATATCATTTTTCCTGCTGGATGAAAGGGGACAAAATAACCGCGGAAAAGGCATGGGGCGGTGCTAGATTCTATATCCAGGACGGGCCTAAAATTTTCCGTGACGGCAGTCCGGCGGGATTGTTCAAACCGGGAACAGGCTCTTTTGACTGGGGTAAGATTGAATTCAATTTCAATTCGCGGGAGATTAAAACCGGCAAAGCGACAATTTATCTGTCATTGCGCAATGCGTCCGGCATCGTATGGTATGACGATGTTACACTCGAAAAAATCACCGCCGCCAGGGAAACCGGTATAAGCGGAAGATTATTTCCGGTAGATTTTCAGAATCAGTCTTATTCGGTTTGTGAAGGTCTGCCCGGCATGTTATTTCTAGATGTCAACGGCGACCGGGCAGAGGTGGAGAAAAACGGACTTGAGCTGGCGCTGGAACTGCCGCCGGAATTTGAATTAAATGGAGTCTGCACCGGACTGCTTAACGGCAAAGACGCCCAGGGCAATTTCGCTTTTATTCCTGAAAAATATACTGAATCCATAATCAAAAAAAATGGTATTGAATATCACCGTTATTTGATTACAATCCATGACAGTATTATCCGGCGGATGCAAATGCGCGGATATGCCTGGAGTAACTACGACCGGATATTCATCTCCGCCAGGCCCGGCAGTGCCGGAAAAAGCGGCGAGGCGTTCTGGAGTTTACGCTCAGGAAAATTGAACAGCAAAGAGAATCAGTTCAAATTGACGGCGCTTCCATGTCCGGAAAAACCGGCGAAAAAAGTCGACCGTTTTGGCTTGATGATGTGCTTTCTGTTGTCTCAATCGGCACCGTTTAATAATATAAACGCCGCCTACCTGTCCTACTGGAAATCACTCTCTGTTACGCCCCGCACAATGCAACCGGGGCAATGGAATGATTATTCTGATGCTGTACGCAACCGCTTAGACAGTAATTTCAAATTATCGATCATTATGGCTTCACGCATGGCCACTCCGTCAATATGGGGCGCAGAGTTAAATACTGACCGGATACCGTTGCTGATTGATGACAAAGGCAAGCCGGTTAAAGGCGCGGTGGAGCCATATTATCTGGCGGAAGACCCCGAAGGGCTGATCTGGGACAAATACTTTTCTGAAGCGTTCAAAGCAAGGCAGCAGAAGATGTCCAGGCCGGAAATGATTATTTATGACTGTGAGCCGGGAGCGATGGAACAAGGCTACAGTGCCGAAAACCGGAAACGTTTTGCCGCATACGCCAAACTGGACCATGTTCCGGAAATTGCAGAGATCAAAAGCCAGTATGGCGGCAAATGGTTTGATTTCAGAGTATATCAACACAGCTTGATTATCAGGAAATTCTGTGATGCCGTACGCAAATATTTTCCCGGTGTCAATGCGGTAATTTGCAGCGATCCGATCCACGCCGGAAGCCAGCCGCTTGCCAACTGGTGCGGCGTTGACGTCAGGCTCTCAGATAATGACGTTGATCTGCACATGAATATGCCTTACTACTCCGGGCTGGAATTCTACAACGATGTTGAACTGAACAATAAGATATTGAAGAAAAAGAATTTCCCGTTGATTGACCCGACGGAAAACGAAGATCGTTTTTACAAACGCTATTCTCCGCTGGAGGTAAAACAGAATATTGTTGCGGCGGCGGCGTTGGGTTGTTCCGGCATCGGCTTCTGGCCGTCGGATGCATTTGACGGGCGTTATTTCCGGACCATTGCCGAAGCATTCAATCTGGTCGGACAGGCGGAGGATTTTTATTTCTCAACCCGCTGTGACAATAAATTACTGGCGGAGCCGGCCAATGTTTTCGTGCAGACGTTTGAAGACGACGGTCAAAAACACCAGGTCAAATTGCCGGACTTCAATAACTCGGTCAAAACATTGATGCATGAAAAAGACGATGCCTTTATCGTCACCGTGCTGAATTACAATCCGGATTCGGCTTGCCTTCTGCGACTGGCAATTCCGACAATAAAAGACCGACAGTTTCAGGTTAAAGACCTTGGTTCTGGAAAATACTTTTCCGTCAGCAGCGGAAATGGCGGTCTGACTGGCGCACAAATTCGCGCCGGATTCCTGGTGGAAATCCCGCCTCGCGAGGCAGTACTGCTGCAAATTACTCCCGGGACAGCGAAAACTCCTTCAGCACAAATTATCATGCAATCGGAGTTGGATGCAAAACTAGCTGCCGCTAAAGAGCAACTGTCCAAAATGACTAAATTTGAAAGTATTGCGCGAAATAACGCCGCCGTTTCCTGGTCGGTATTGCCGGGCGCAGACAGTATGCCAAAATTAAAACTTCAGTTGGATAAATTTAAAATATATATAGACCCGGCCAAAGGCGCCGATATCTCCAGCTGGAAAATTAGCACTAATACCGCTAAAGACTACCTGTTTCATCAAAATCGGGGCGTGTTGGGACAGTTGTCATTCTATGACGCAAAACAGCGGAGCGCGCCATACGCATTTGAACTTAAAAATATCGGAATCAACGAAGCCGGGAATCCGTTCGCGCAATTCAGTTATACCGTTCCCGGTTATGAAGGGGCCAATTCCGAAGCCAATCCGCTGGAAGGACTGGTAATCAGCAAGGAAATTTCGCTGTCAGACAGCGGTAAAACCATTAAAACAACCTTGAAATTTACCAACCGCAGTCCGCGCCAGACAGAAATGAAGATCGGGTTCAGGATAAAAAATTATCCCCGGCTGGGAGGAACTCTGGCCGGAATGAAAACCTTAGCCGATATCGCAACCGTCAAATACTCTTCTCCTTCAGGCGAAAAAAATGTGCCGTCAGACAGGCATGGCGGCATTCTGCTGCTGTCGGAAAAAAATTCCGGATTGAGTTTCCTTAATGGTACAATTAAGCCTGATCCGTGGCTTCCGGGTCCCGTCGTTGCCGAAGCGGCAGTTGGTTCCTTGAAAGAAACGATGGTTTTTAATGCTGTGTCTGAATTCACCGCAGGATATCTGATTTGGAGAACTGTTAATGATTACACAGTGGAAATGCTGTCCAGTGAATTTATATTACCTTTGGGCAAAACGGTGGACTACACTTATAGTATCGGTCTTAAATAAAAAGCATGGAAACCGGAATGCAATATTTCAAACCGCATCAGGAAAATCTATCGGTCGGCGACTGCATGCCATTCTTTCACAATAGCGTTTTTCATCTGTTTTATCTGCTGGACGAAGACCATCACTGCAAGAATGACGGGCTGGTCGGACATATATGAGCGCATGCTTCAACCGCCGATCTGAAGAACTGGATTCAACACCCTCCGGCGGTATTCTACGATCTGCCGGAAGAGGCATCTATCTGTACCGGGTCGGCTTTTTACCATGATAAAACCTGTTATGCATTTTATTCCACCCGCTATTTCGACCGGCGTGGAGAAATTCTTAGCTGCTCGGTCAGTACTGACGGGGTTGCATTCCGCAAAATCGACAAACCGCAGATAAACGGATTCAAAGAATTCAGTTACAGCCGTAAAGACTTTCGCGATCCGGTAGTTTTTCAAAACGGCGAGGAACAGTATTTTCACATGCTGGCAACTTCTGCATTGGAAAAAATTTCTCCGTTGCACTTCGATTATAATGGGGGTCTGGCCCATTTCGTTTCAGAAGATTTAAAAAACTGGACTCTGCTCAAACCATTTTTTATCCCAGTCTACGAAACACTTCCAGAATGTCCGGATATATTTCAATGGAATGATTGGCATTATCTGTTATTCAGCATCAAAGGAGTTACCCATTACCGGATGGCACAAAACCGGAATGGTCCATGGCTGAAGCCATCCGGCGACACGCTTGACGGCTTGATGGCTAGAGTATTTAAAACCGCGCCGTTTACCGGCAACCGGCGACTGGCGGCGGCTTTTGCTCCAACCTTGAAAGACGATTCGTTATTCTATGCCGGACGTGTGGTTTTCAGAAAGTTGTTGCAGTATACTGACGGCACGTTAGGTACGTGTTTCCCGGAAGAAATGCAACCGGCAGATAAAGCAAATGTGCAACTGGCGGCAAAATTTGCTGACGGGCTTGAATTAGACTCCGGCAGCAGTCTGCAAATAGCAGCGCTGAAAGGCGTACCGGACACCGCACATATTTTCATGCAAATCGCTCCATCCGCAGACACATATTGCTTTAAACTCGGATTGCGCGGAGACACTCCTGCAGACGGTGGTATCCTCAGTTTCTATCCGAAAGAAGGAATCATAACATTTCAGGACAAAATCCTGGCTAAAAGCCTGCTGGATAATATTATTGTCAGGGTTGATGCCGTGGAAAAATCTCGCAGGATTTTTTTCTGGATATGTATCTTTACGATGACGTTATAGATATCTGCATCAACGGCAGGCAATGTCTCCTTAATTGTCTGAAAAAAAGAACCGGAGACAATCTCTTCTTTTTAGTTCATTGCGCCAGAGTAACATTCTATAAGATCAATATCCGCAAAATCTGAATTTTCAGTTTAATAAATTCGGGATTCATTTATTATGCAGCCCCCATTAATTATCGGCATTCGCGAAGTGCTCCGGGACTTACTGGATAACGGGAAAGTCACGGGCGGAGCGCCTGCCAATTTCGCTTATCATGTTTTTGGGCATTTACCCACTAAAACACCGAAAGAGCCAAAAATCTTTAATCTCGGCTGATATATTGAAAATAAGCGACAAAGAATTGCCTTTGGTCCGGAACATGTTCTCTCTCCGGCTGACGAGCAAAACGCTATCATCCAATTGATTAAGCAATTCGACCTGCAAGCCGTATTATTGAGTTGCGGTCACATCGGCCCTAGCGTAACCATGTAAATCGAGGGCATATATTTTTTCATAACATTCGCATTGTTTAATGTCAAGATATATATTTTTACCGTCGGAACACGAAAATAAATAAACTGAAAAATATTGTCAATGCCATTAAAAATCGCGATTATAACAGATTTGCATTTCAGCAATAATCCAGTCGAGGATTGTCCGTTACGCAAAGGCGAACTGGCGGATGTCCTGCTGCGTCGGGCGGTTCACCGCCTCAACCGCTGGATCAAGCCGGATGTCACTTTTATCGGCGGCGACTTGATTAACGACCCGGCTTCGCCTGATTCGGAAGATCTGCTTTTTTTTCTCAAAACCTCGCTGGATCTGCTGGATTCTGAAACCATCATAATTCCCGGCAATCACGATCTGCCGCAGGAAATTTTTTACAAGACTTTCGGACGGCCTAAAGATATTGTTGAAGTAAAAGGCGTAAGATTTCTGCCATTCCTGGATCGGGAGGAACCCGGATACAATGCGCGGCGGGAACAATGCGACCTGGACAGGATGCGCGCAGCCCGAGCAGGATTTGAAGGCCGGATTGTATCACTCCAGCATGTCCCGCTGTTTCCGCCGGAAGCGGACTGTTCTCCGTTCAATTACACCAATGCGCCGGAAATTATCAAAGTAATGGACGAGTGCGGAATCGCGCTGTCGCTGTCCGGGCATTTTCATAATGGCTTTGCGCCGCTGAAATGGAAAGAGAGCACATATTTTACCGCGACATCGCTCTGTGAAGCGCCATTCCGGTTCAGCGTTATTGAACTGGCAGATGACGGGAGCGTAAAAGCGGAAACGCATCAACTTAGTCTGTCGCCGGATTTGCATCTTACCGATTTCCATATTCACACCCGACTGGCTTACTGCAATGAAAATATAAAAATGCCGAAAGCGCTTCAACTTGGACAGTGCTTCGGACTGGCATCAATGGGTTTCGCTGAACATTCCTCACATCTTTATTTCAACCGCGACGCCTACAATGCTAAAAAATTCTACTGGGACGGCATAAACTCGCCAATGATCAGCGACAATACAGAGGATTACTTTTCGCTGTACAAAATGTATGCCAATGACTTCAGCTATATCGGCATGGAGATCGATGTTGACCGCAGCGGAATCCCGGTGATTGATCCGGAACTCTATAAGCGGCTTGATTTCAGGATCGGCGCCGTGCATTATATGAAGTCAATGCTTGACGCTGGAAAGCGTGAAAATGAATTTATGTATCTCTCTAATGCAATGATCAAATCAGGCATTAACATTCTCGCGCATCCGTTCCGCATTTTCCGCAGAAGCAGCCTGGATGCTCCGCATCACCTGTTCGCACCGCTGGTCGCGCTGCTGAAAGAAAACAATGTTGCCGCTGAAATAAATTTTCATACCAATGAACCGCCGCTGGAATTTGTAAAACTTTGTCTGGAATGCGGGGTTAAACTGGCTTTCGGCAGCGATGCGCACAATCTTTATGAGGTAGGCGAATTTTATCCTCATCTCAAATTGCTTGAAGCCGCCGGCTTCAACGGTTCGTTTGAAGACATATTACTAAAGCCGCCGGCAAAATATAACAGACCATAAACTCTAGGGGAAGAATATATGAAACTCAATACGAAGCAAATCTGGCTGAACCTTTTAATACTCATATCTGTATTCACCGGCCATACGCTCACCGGACAGACTGAAACGTCAACGACAGAAACAACCGTGCCGGTGAAGCAGGAAAAATCCATTGACAGCAATGACGAGGGTTATAATTCCGTGACGTTGCTGATGACGGTAATCGAGCTTCTGCGCAAATATTATGTGGACAAAGATAAAGTGAAATATGAACAACTGGTGACCGGCGCGCTCAAAGGAATACTCAGTGAACTTGATCCGTTCTGCGTATATGAATCTCCGGCCGTACACCGCCAGACCGCTCAGAAATTCAGCGGCAGGCTTGTCGGAGTCGGGATCGTAGTTATGAAAGCCCAGGATGGCAGTATCCGAGTCGTGGCCCCTTCCGGCGATGATTCCCCCGGGTTCAAGGCCGGTATCCTGCCGGACGATCTGATCACCCAGATAGACGGCAGGAAAACCGCGACGATGAGCATTGAAGAATGCGTAACCATGATGCAGGGGCAGCCGGGAACTAAAGTCACTTTGACAATATTCCGGAAAACTACAGGCAAAGTCTTGACGTTTGTTTTTAACCGCAGCGAAATCCATACCAGCCCGGTGCCGTTTAACGGGGTGAAAGTGCTTAACGGCAATATCGGCTACATCCGGCTGTCGCTGTTTTCCGCCGAAACCGGTCCGGCAATGGACAAAGCACTGGAGGTATTGGAAAAGCAGAATATCAAAGGAATAATTCTTGATTTACGATACAATCCGGGCGGCTTGCTCAGCGCGGCGGTTGACGTTTGCAGCAGATTCATCAAAGACGGCGAACTGGTAATTTACACAGAAGGACGGGAGAAAAGCAACCGGGTGGATATCAATGCGCTTAAATGCTATAAGAATCTGGAACTGCCGCTTGTCATTCTGGTCAATAATTACAGCGCCAGCGGTTCCGAAATCGTCGCAGGATGTCTTAAAGATCATAAGCGTGCCGTGCTGATCGGCACTAAAACCTACGGCAAGGGTTCTGTCCAGCGAATTCAGCCGCTGCCCAACGGCGGCGCCATCCGCTTTACCATTGCCCATTATTATACGCCCGGCGCCAAACTTATTGACGGCAAAGGAATCGAACCCGACATTGAAGTGCCTATACCATATAACGACTCGCTGCACATGTCGCAACAGCTCGCAATCTATCCTGGAGAAATCAGGCCTGCCAAGCCGGGCTTGATGATCGACGCAGAACTGTTACGGGCAGCTCAGATACTTGAAGGAATAATCCGGTTCAACGAATCCCGGACAAAATAGTTACAGCCGTCATTAATATTATAGTCTTTTCAATATTCCTTTATTGGATATTCAAGTCATTTATCAGGATGAATAGTGCTGCTGCAGAACCCCCTGAAAAATCAGTTCCATTTTATGCAAAAATGTATTGCTGAATCGCTGATTTTATATTGACAAAATAGTTTTTTTGCTTTATGGTATACTTCTATTAAAGCTTAAAATATAGACTTTTCTATTAAAGTTTTTAGTTGTATGTTAATATCAGCGACGCCTTTCAACGATATTAAGTGTGTATTGATTCCAGTTTCTCAAACTATTAAATTATAAAGATAAACTATGTTTCAGGAAATGGTCGACAGTCTAAAAAGCGGTATTGCGGTATATACTTACGTTTCAGCCAGTGATGATTTTTTTATCAAAGATTTTGCGATCAAAAACCATGATGTTTCATCTTACGATTATTCAACTGCAGATCATGTAATTGGCAGGAAAGTATATGAACTGTACCCTGCCATGAAGAACTCCTGCGGCGACGCGATGCTTCGGTCGGTTCTGGCTGATGGAATTCCCCGCGACTGTTATTTTGCAGTAAAAAGTGATGGAAAAGATGAATGCTTTTATAAAAATTTTGTATACCGGGTGACTCCCTGCGAACTTGTAATCACGTTTGACAATATAACCCGCCACGTAAGGACAGAAGAATCGCTTAAGACCGCCGAAACCAGATATTGGGGCATCGTTGAAAATCTGCCGTTGCTCATCTGCCATTTTCTGCCGGCTAAATGGAAAATAACCTATGCCAATCCGGAATTCTGCAAATACTATGATCTGGCTGACGCGGCTATTCCCGGCATGGATTTTATGATGATGATGCCGGAAGTGGAAAGAACAAAAATATTGGCCCATTGTTCCGCGTTAAGCCCTGAAAAGCCGGTTGAAACATTTGAATTCTCCGCCGGCTCAGCAGAATGTACAAAGATTCTGTGCTGGACATTTCAAGCGATTTTCAGCAAGGACGGGAAAATCCGGGAATTTCATGGGATGGGACAAGATATTACGGAAGCCAGAAGCTCCGCGGAAAAACTATCGAAGGCGATGAAAAAGGCCGAAGAAAGCGACCGGCTGAAAACAGCATTTCTGCACAATATTTCTCATGAAATCCGTACACCGCTTAATGGCATAATGGGATTTGCAGACTTGCTGAACGGACCGGAGATAACTGAGATGCAGCGCCAGAATTATGCGAAGATTATAATTGACAGCAGCAACAGGCTGCTGGCGATTTTCAATGATCTTCTCAGCATTTCAACGCTTCAGACTAAGCAGGAAAAAGTGAATGAATCGAATGTCCAACTCAATAAAATGCTGCTGGACATATTGACGTTTTTTAATCCTGCGGCGACCAAGAAGAATATTGATTTATCATTCAGCAAGCGGCTGCCGGATGCCCAGGCTGAAATCTATACCGATGAATCCAAGTTACAGCATATTTTGAAAAATATCCTGAGCAATGCGCTCAAGTTTACCTCTTGCGGAACCATCGAATTCGGATATTCGCTGAAAAACGATTCCCTGGAATTTTTTGTCAAAGATACCGGTATTGGCATCGATGAGAAATTCCATTCCAGAATCTTTGGAGAATTTTGCCATGCGGATACTTCGGTCGGCAGGAAATACGGCGGAACCGGACTGGGACTCTCGATTTCTAAAGGATATGTCGAATTGCTTGGCGGGAAAATATGGATTAAATCAACTCCTGACGTCGGGTCTGTTTTCTATTTTACGATTCCGTTCAAACCGCTCAAATCTATTTCCGATAACGAATATCTCCGCTATGAAATTCTGGACAGACTTGATGGGGCTAAAATCCTGATTGCGGAAGATGAAGAACTGTGCTATTTCTATTTGAAGGAGCTATTTCGCACCTTCTGTCCAATCCTGCTTCATGCGTCAAACGGCAATGAGGCAGTAGAAATATGCCGGAATAACCCGGACATCGTGCTGGTGCTGATGGACTTGAAAATGCCCGGTATGGACGGTTTTAAAGCAGTGGAGGAAATCAAGAAATTCCGTCCGCAATTACCGGTTATCGCCGAGACCGCCTACGCCTGTCAGACAGACATTGAGAAAGCCTTTGCATCAGGCTGTGACGAATATATCACCAAACCGGTGAAGCGGTCCATTCTTATGGAAAAAATCGTGACTCTCCTGAACAAGGCGGATGCACAAGCACAGCTCATGTCTTCTTAGATCAGCGCCTGACTGCTCCTGAATGATGACTGTGGTCGACGGACTGAAAGGGCAATGGCCGATCCGGTGGCTCTGCCAGGAGCGCGGGACTCTATCAAAAACAGCAAAAAATGGACGGGACGGTTTACTCCGCGTGTTTAAGCAGGGCGGTGAACGCCAGCTTAAGGATTTGCAGGGTCCATTCGGCATCGGCGGCAGCACGGTGCGCCTGCATTGATTCGAAACCGTCATCGAGCTGGAAAGTCCGGCGCAGGTTTTGCAGACTGTAACTGGGCAGGCCGCGATATGCCTCCTTCATCAGCCGGATGGAATCCAGAGTTTTACCTTTCCAGAGTTCCATCCCGCTGCGGGCAAGACTTTCCTGCAGGAATCCCAGGTCGAAACGGGCGTTATGCGCTACCATGGTGCTGCCTTTGGCCATGTCCAGTAATTTATATCCGACTTCATGAAACTTCGGAGCATCCGCCACCATTTCATCGGTAATCAAATGAACACACGAAACCTGCGGCGGAATGCGGCAGCCAGGATTGACCAGCGACTGAAAACGCGTTATCTCACCATTCAAGTCGATCCGCACTGCCGCGACTTCGACAATGCGGTCGTATACCGGACTCATGCCGGTCGTTTCAACGTCGAATACCGTAAAGGGTCCGAACTCATGCCATTTTCTGGAAGACATATCTTTCTCTCTGCATTCAATTCATTAAATCAGCAACATTTATTTTACCTGTCGCCGGAAAAATAGCAACTCTTTAATCTCAAAAAAAGCATCCGGGAGACTCGCGAAGATGTAAAGGTTATTTTTGAGCAGCTTCTAAAAGGGACAGCGGCTTTTTCATGTTTAAAATATAAATCCGGAATACCGTAAAAGTATTCCGGATTTATGATGAACCATTAATCCGTAATTATTCAGCGTAGCCGTTCGGATGTTTCTGCATCCACTTCCACACGGATTCGATAATGGTATTGGCATTTTCGAACTGGGGTTTCCAGCCGAGAACTTCTTTAGCGCGGTCAGAACAGGCAATCAGCGTGGACGGGTCCCCGGCACGACGCGGCGCGACTTCCGCCGGAATCGGATGTCCGGTGACTTCTCTGGCGGCTTGAATGATCTCGTTAACGGTAAGTCCGCTGCCGGTACCGAGATTGTAGTGTCCGCTTTCGGGGGCGGTAAGCGCCAGCATGTGGGCCTGGGCCAGGTCAAGAATATGAATGTAATCGCGGACGCAGGTGCCGTCTTTGGTTTCATAGTCATTGCCGTAAACCATGATCTTGTCGCGTTTGCCCTGAGCAACCTGCAGCACCAGCGGAATCAGATGGGTTTCCGGTTTGTGGTCTTCACCGAAATTAACAGTAGCGCCGGCGGCGTTGAAATAACGCAATGCCGCATATTTGACTCCGTGAATTTCGTTGTACCAGCGCAGTACCTTTTCAAAACAAAGCTTGGATTCGCCGTAAGGATTAATCGGAACCTGAGCGGAGGTTTCGCGAATCGGGTTTTCCTCAGGCTGTCCGAAGGTTGCGGCGGTGCTGGAGAAAACGATCATTTTGATCCCGCCTTCGACTGCGGCATCGGCCAGATTGATGCCGTTGGCCAGGTTGTTGCGGAAATACTTGCCGGGGTCTTTCATGGACTCACCGACCAGTGAGAACGCGGCGAAATGCATGATGGCATCAAACTGTTCCTGACGGCACAGTTTAATGATCAGGTCACGGTTGGCCAGATCGCCTTTAACAAAATCGGCACGAGAATCGACTGCTTCTTCGTGTCCGGTTACGAGCGAATCGAACACTACGACCTCATGTTCGTGATCAAGTAAATATTCGGTACAGGCACTGCCAATATAACCGGCGCCGCCACAGACAAGTACTTTCATCTATAAATTCCCTTTGCTAGATAATTCTTTTCATACAATGATTGTGATATAACCTTAAAGATATTGTTCTGAGTGGACAAATCAACCGTCATAAGGTTAAAAGTTGGGAAAAAAAGACAAATAATAAATTAATAATTTTTTTGATAAAGTTTTCGGATTTCTTCATTTGGATGCACTCTACGGCTTTACTTGTGACGGAAATAAGTTATTTTATAAGAGAAATATCCCAATAAATATCTTTTTTTAAGGAGAATGAATTAAATGAAATATCTGCTGAAATTCACTGGAATATGTCTGGCAGTAGTCACCGGGGCCCAGTTCTGTAATGGCGGAGCGTTTGAAGACGTCAAAAGCTCACCTTTTGATTCCGGGATTTACCAGCCGGTTCAGTTATTCAATGATTATACCAATATTTACGGTATGCGCCTCTCCCTGTTCATGACTGAGAACAAGGATGTTTACGGTCTGGATGCCGGATTTGTCAGCTGCGCCAGAAACAACTATGGCATACAGGCGTCACTGGTAAATATCGCGAATAAAGACAACGCCGGCCTGACATTCGGGATATTCAACTCCGCCGGAAACCGCCTTTTCGGCGGACAGGTCGGCTTGTATAACCAGTCCGGAATGAATTTTTTTGACAAGACGCTCCGCAAGGACTGCACTTCCAGAGGCGTTCAGATTGGCTGGATAAATCACGTGCAGGCGATTTTCAAAGGCTGCCAGCTTGGAATGGCTAATATCAGCGATTCTTATTTCAGCGGAGTACAGATAGGATTCGGCAACTTTGTCCAGAACGATGACAACTCGTTTGAAGACTATGACACCGTGGCCACCACGGAAGCGGAGATAAAAGCTCTGGAAAAAGCAGAGGCGAAAAAAGCAGACGTAAATCCGCTGGACAAGAAAGCCGGCGAGAAGAAGCCCGAAGCTAAAAGTACTGAAGAAAATAAGATTGAATATGTCAAAACCCCTTTCACTTTCCAGTTGGGATTTCTTAACTTCAACCCCAAAGGATTCCTGCCGGTATTTCCGATTTTCAATTTCAGCTGGTAATCCTGTGATATAATAGCTCTTGAACGGCAATGTATTTAGAGCATATATGATAACATGATCCTGACTGAAGGAAATGAAAAATGAAAAAAACAAATTTTACACTTATCGAACGTGTGTCCAGGTAAGGTATCACTAAACTAGACGAATGAAATGTTTCGTCCATACCAATTGTCCATTTCAGGTATGTAGCCTAATCACTAGCCACTGGCTAAACCCTGTCCGAAAAGGGCCTGAAGAATATCCTGCCGGATTTGACGGCGCTGGCTTAACTGCCATTTCCGGCGTTTTTAACGATATTTTTTCCAGCGATTGCCACACTGACACTAACACAACTTAAAACTCTATTTG
>CAIPAT010000019.1 GCA_903863035.1 uncultured Lentisphaeria bacterium | reverse complement strand
CTGATGTGTATGGTGGTTGCGGTATGTGATGGCAATGAGGGACTTGCGGCAATAAAGAACAATCCGGATATTGCCATGGTCATCACCGATATGCGTTACTGTGCTTGCGGCATTGTCCGCCTTGTTGTCTGGCCTTTGTGGCTGTGCGTAATCGTAGTCAGCAACGTGGGTATCAATTTAAGCATTAAATACATCGCGGAATCCATGATTATTGGTCTTGATTCGCTTGGTTTTCTTCATTATTTTCATCGGAAGCTTTCATGCCTGATTTCGGCTATATGTGCTTATTTCTAACTCCCAAGTACTCTGGCCTGGTCTGCTTTTTTGGCATGAATCTTCCGTGTCTATCCCCTTGATATCGTCCACGTTCCTGAGCCCCAGAGGCGCTTAGCAAGAAACTGTCATAATTTTATATTCCCGGATTAGTCGTTCCCTGAGAAGCCGCGATGGCCTCCAGGGAACTCGTATAACTTAATCAAATTCATCGCCGTATCGCATAGAACAGGATGGCGAATACGGCAATTTTAGGTTGGCATAAAATTCCACCACTTTTTCATCCACGATGGAGTCGCTCCAGGTGATTTTACGATCAAATGAAAGCCTGTCCATTGACCGGCATCTTGATAGTGCCGTGTATAGTTGACCGGGCGCGAAACATCCCCGGCCCAGTACCAGATTTACTGCCTCCAGTGTCTGACCTTGCGCCTTGTGTACGGTCATGGCGTAAGCTGGTTCCAGCGGTATTTGCTTGAACCATCCGTTGATCCTCTGCCTGATAGAACGCCTGCCATCTGGTCCATTTATCAAATCATACCGATAGCTTTGCCAGATGCAACTTGCGATGCTGACTGTTTTGCCGTTATCAAGCAGAACTAAAACTTCAGTTCTGATTCCAGGACTATAGCCGACAACGACGCCGATGTCGCCATTGACATATTGACAATCTCCATTGCAGTAATGGTTCGCGCGGAGCATTACGCGCATGCCTACTTTCACATATAAAACATTGTTCACGGGGTAGGTTTCTGGTGGAAAATATCCCCATATTGTAGCCGTAAATTTGTACCATATACCATCAAGAGCTTCAGTGAACTGGCGGTTGATTTGCATGGCTGCTGCTCGTGTCGTACAGAGCGAAACGGCATCAGGATCAATGGCTTTCCCGCGGCATATTTTATTAATATCGGACACATAATCCGCTTCAACGTCTATACTGAAGTCCTCGCCGCCGAATTTTTCGTAAATTACCATGGGCTTCATATACATAAGCTCGCCGGTTCGCATCGCGTTCAGTATCTTCAAGAATACTTTATCAGTTTGCCGATGGACATGCTGTAAAACTATATTCTCGAATGCTGCATCTTTCCAGGCTGGGGTATTAAACGCATAGATGCCGCCGAATTCCTGTTCAAGGTATTCTTTGATGTCTGCCTCTGTGACCACAGGTGATAACTGGAAGAAGTCGCCGACAACGATGAGCTGTTTCCCGCCGAACGGGACGTCCTTCTGTGCATCCGTCGCACAGAGCCGCAACATCGTGTCAATAGCCTGGAAGGTATCACTTCTTACCATCGAGATTTCGTCGATAAGGATGACATCAAACGCCTGAATAACTTCTTTTAGCCGCAGGTCATGGACCTTTACTGTATCCGCAGACAGAACGCCGATGGGGAAATGGAAAAAGCTGTGGATTGTGGCGCCGGCGATGTTTAGTGCTGCAAGGCCTGTCGGTGCTAGACATGCTAGTTGTCGCGGACATTGTTGGATAAATTCATGGACGATAAAACTCTTGCCGCAACCACCTTTGCCGCTGAGGAATACGTTCTGCCCGGACAACATTACATCAAGCGCCCGTTGCTGTTCGCCGTAGAGGTTAATATTCTTAATTACATAGCTCATTTTGCATTTTCCTTTCATTAATTTGGGTGACTGCAATTCAAACTATTTAATTATCCCCGCAAGTAATAAAATAAACGCATCAAAGTTAATGCTATTTTGCCGTTCATATACATGCTGGGGCTTCCATGGCTAATCCATGTCGTAATCCTCCAAATCATGAGAATCACATTCATCATCGGCACACTGATCCCAGTCCGGCTCATCCGGCTCATCGTCGAAGATTTCATCGGCATCTCCATCTATCCCATATTCGTCAACCGCTTCATCGGTCTCCTGGCAATCCGGGCAGAGATCAGCCGCCACTTCGTCTCTGTCGGTGTAATCGTCGTCGTCATATTTTTCGCCGCATTCTTTGCATGTCATTCTCATTGGCGTCCCTCCGTGGATATTATTTATTACTGATGCAAGTTCCTGTATTTATTGTTGGTCCCAGGTAAAAAATAAAATCATTAAAGTGAATGCTGTGCGGCATAGAAAGTCACATATATCACCGGCAAAATATGCTCTTCCATGCTGTATTCCACTCTGTAAGAAAATACTTGCACCCATAATTAAATAGTTACGCACAAAAAATTCATTACCGAGGATAACAGAAATGAATACAGCTTGAACTTTACTGGGCTTAAATAACCAGCCAGTTTATTTTTACATTTACACAAAGAAACATCAACTCAACCGGAGGAAAGAGACCATGAAACCCCCTACATTAAATTCAAAGAAAACACTCGATGACGGAATGGAAATCAGAGAGCAGCACTATGCAAAGTATCTGGGAAAATTGGATGATCGGATACTGCATTCCGCAGATGTTAATGAAAATCCGCATATTGATATTTATCAGTTTCCACCGACTACGCAAAAACCATACTGGACGTTACTAACCGGCGGAATGAGCGATGCCAGGCAATGCGTTCCGAGCGACGGATGGATGTCCGGTCGCACTGAATTATTGATGTACGCAGAAGAGCCTCGAGACTGGATGTTTGAACTATTGAAGAGAACCGCCGAGATGCCGTTTAGGAATGGGTCTTTTGTGCATTGGGAACATACTTATCGCCCGGATATCAATTTGGCAAAAAAGGCTAACTTGGGCA
Organism: uncultured Lentisphaeria bacterium; assembly: GCA_903863035.1. Lineage (GTDB taxonomy): Bacteria > Verrucomicrobiota > Lentisphaeria > Victivallales > Victivallaceae > CAIPAT01. The sequence continues at coordinate 470 of CAIPAT010000019.1, read as the reverse complement.
GCTTATTATTTCTGCCGCCGTTATTTGAGGATCCCCATTTTAATACGCTTCGCATCAATGGAGACAACGTTGACCTTCTGTGGCTGCTGCCGATTGCTGACCATGAATATCAATATGTCATCCATCGCGGAAGTCAGTTATTGATAGAAACAATATTGCAGGCAGAACGTCCCCGCATTTTCAGTCAAAGTTGAAAATATAACGTGATATTTACCTTGACGGCGTAGCGTATTGTCGATAATACGCTTCGCGCGTCAGTCATTAAACGGCGGAGTAGAATTTAACAGTCCGGGAGCCGTCCCGTGACAACCATCAGTGCTACCACGGGTTTTTACTGCTTGACGGACGCAAGACTCAGTACGGGTTGCAGCTTCCGGTCGCTGGCGTTGAAGTAGAACCAGATATGCCTGTATCAGCCTTACTGGGCTCCTGCCCTCATCAAGCTCCTGATGGTGACTATGGATCGCGCG
>CAIPAT010000018.1 GCA_903863035.1 uncultured Lentisphaeria bacterium | reverse complement strand
CTGGAATATGCTTTCAACAAATTCCCGCGGGAACGCATCCTGTTCGGTTCGGACGCTCCGATTGCACTGCTGCGCGGCAAATCGGTGGAAATCAATAACCAGTACGCTTATCTGATGGGTGAAGATTACCAGATCGGCAGCGCTATTTACGATTCAGGGCATGCGGTTGAGTTCACCTCGTTTTATTATGAGCAGTTACGTGCAATCAAAATTGCATCCGGCAAAGCCGGGCTTGGCAATACAGAAATCGAAAACATATTTTGGGGGAATGCGTTCCATTTATTCTCGCAAATAGCAAATAAAAAAATATATACGTGAGGAATATGCGATGAACAAACCAGTTGTCGGACTGTTGCCGTTGTATCTTGAACTATATGATCAGGTCGTGCCTGAAAACCGTCCGGCGGCGGAAGCTTTTGTTGGAACGATCCGGGATGATCTGGAAAAGTTGAATATTGAAGTAATTGCCTCTCCGGTTTGTTGTGTAAAACAGCAATTTTCGAAGGCTGTAAAAGCCTTTGAGAAAAAACGTGTCGATGCGATAGTGACGCTGCACCTGGCATATTCTCCGTCGCTGGAGTCCGCCAATGCGCTGGCCGTAACAGCGCTCCCGCTGATTGTGCTGGACACCACGCCAGACTTCGATTTCGGATTTAATACCGCTGCGGACAGGATTATGTACAATCACGGGATTCACGGGGTACAGGATCTGTGCAATATGCTACGACGCAAAGACAAGCATTTTATGCTGGAAGCCGGACACTGGCAGCAATCGGATGTGCTGACAAGAGTTGCAGCCGATATCAAAGCATGCATTGCCGCAGACGCCATGAAAACCGCCAGGGTCGGCATCATTGGCCGGCCGTTTCCAGGCATGGGCGATTTTGCGATTCCGTTCGCCGATTTGAAAAAACTTATCGGCATGGAGGTAATTCAGGCAACTGCGGCGAAATTCAAGGCTATACAACCTGCGTCTGCTGAAATCGCGGAAGAATTGAAATTGTACTGTAAGCTGTTTAAAATCGGCAAAACTTCGGAAGAATGCCTTGCCCGGACCGCCGCGACAGCGTTGACAGTAAGAAAATGGATAGCAAAAGAAAAACTCACAGCATTTACGTTCAATTTTCTCGATATTGACCGCAAATGCGGACTGGACACCGTACCGTTTCAGGAAGCGTCAATGGCGATGTCGCGCGGTATCGGTTATGCCGGCGAAGGCGATGTGCTGACCGCAGCATTCGTTGCGTCGCTGGCGAAGGTTTTCCCGGAAACAACGTTCTCGGAAATGTTCTGTCCCGACTGGAAAGGCAACAAAGTTTTTCTGTCGCACATGGGCGAGTTGAATGTCGATGTTATCAACGGCAAGCCGGAATTATTGGAGAAAACATTTCCGTTTTTCAAGGCTGACAGTCCGGCGCTGGCCCATGGTTGCATGAAACCCGGTCCGGCCGCGCTGGTTAATCTGGCTCCCGGTCCGCAGGAATCATTTACTATGATCGTATGTTTCGGTGATGTCCGCGCGCCGCGCAAAAATAAAATTGCTGGCATCAGCGGCTGGTTTGAACCGGATATCCCGCTGGAAGATATGCTGTCTGAATACAGTTGTCACGGCGGCACCCATCATCTGGCGCTGGTCTATAATCCTGATTATAAAATTCTGAGCCGGTATGCCGAAATAATGGACTGGAATTGTGTGATTATTTAACCATTTAATTAAGCGGAGATTATATGAGTGATAAACTTGGGATAGGCGTGATCGGATTGTCGATGGGGAACAATATGCTCCATGTTAATCGTCACCTTGGGCAGTTTCGCTCCGAGGTCAGAGGTATCTGCGATATTCGCAAGGACAGGCTTGACCAGTATGGATCAGACTTTTCCGTGCCGTACGCCACAACCGACTGGCGCGAACTGATAAAAAGAGACGACATAGACATTGTTGGCATTTTTTCGCCCGACCATCTCCATATAGACATGATCAGGCTGGCGCTGGAAAGCGGTAAGCACGTTATCTGCACTAAACCGCTGGTGGTCAGCCTTGACGAAGCGAAGGAGACTGTCAGTCTGGTGCGCAAATACAAACGGAAATTTCTTGTCGGCCAGACCCGGCGCTTCGTGACCCATCATCAGGAAGTCAAGAAATTCTACGACAGCGGTAAAATCGGTACTGCAATGCTGGCCGAGGCGAGTTATGTTCATGGCGACATGTGGAAGGTGCTTGACCGCGGTGCCTGGCGCTATGAGCATCCGCAGGACATTATTTACGGCGGGGCCTGCCACCCGATTGATCATCTGCGCTGGTATTTCGGCGATGTTGACGAAGTTCACGCCTACGGCTGCACCAGCCCTGTTGACCTGCGCTATCCGCAGAATAAAGCAATGAATTTCATTATCAATATGAAATTTAAAAGCGGGGTGCTTGCCAGGGTGATGACCGCCTGCGGAATTCATGAACAGCCGGGAGGCTCGATCAGTGACATCATGCCCATGGAAGGCGTCAGCATCTTCGGTACGCAGGGTACCATAGTGAACTACCACGCCGCATACCGTGAAGGCGGACGGCACGACGCTCCGCGCCAGGATGTCCACTTTGCCAAAGACGATATCGCCGAGGATTTTGACGGCAAGTCTTATTCGGGGCATCTTATGTCGGTGCTCAAATATGTGCAGGAGATGGAAGAGGCTATATTTGAAGACAAGCCGATTACCGTGGATGAAATCGTGGGCGCGAAGTGCATCGCAACCTGTTCCGCCTGCTGGGAATCAATCAATGGGAAACAGAGTGCAAAGGTGTTCAATGAGTTCTGAAAGTTTTTTCACTGAAGCGTACAAGAATCTTACGGATGAGGATAAGGAATCCTTCTATAGGACTGTTTTTCTGCATACTGACACTGAAGCGGCTGCAAAGCTGCGGCAGGAATAATCGCCGGCCTTGAAATAAGGAATTATGTATTTATCCTGGATGGCGCCGGTCAGCCCGTCGGGGAGT
>CAIPAT010000017.1 GCA_903863035.1 uncultured Lentisphaeria bacterium | reverse complement strand
GGTGCTGCATGATCTTATTGAGCCCACCCATATCGTTGACGTTTCTGACTCTTTTGCTGACAAGCTGGCGGCCTGGAGCAAATTTGAATCGGCGGAAGATCATCTCGGTTCCCTGGCGGAGCAGTTGGAGGCGCGCGCCAGGCATCACGGCAGTAAAATCGGGGTGAAATATGCCGAAGCCTTGAAACAATCATTTTTCATTCCTGAAACAATTACCAATTTAACGGAATTATTTTAAAATGGCGAAAATCAATTTTTTCGGTTTTAGCGTTGATGATATTGGACTGGACGGATATTCCACAGAACAACATCTGGACAACCTGCTTGAATTTTGCGCTGCAAATAAAATCAAGGCCACTTTTTTTGCCGTTCCTCTGTCCGACGGCAAAAGGCTGGATAAGCGCACGGGCTATGTTTCGATCTTGCGGAAAGCGATACACGCCGGGCATGAAGTTGCTCAACACGGACTTGAACATGAGCGTTTTGAAACTGGAATTCCTCCTGATATGATAATGATGCTGCCGCATGAAGGCCCGGCCCGCAAATACCTGGCGGAAAATCGTGAAAAAATAAACGCATCTCATTCGGTTGAGAAGATTCGTCAGAAACTGTATACCGGCAGGAAGATCGTTGAAGACGCCATCGGCTGTCCGGTCAAAGGGTTTCGAGCACCTGCACTGCAAAGCTGCGAGAACATGTTTATTGCGCTTGCAGAAGAGAACTATCAATATGACAGTTCGACATATCTGCAAAAAGCCGCCTGGGACATTATAAACGGGATTGATTATGAGATTCAGGCAATCAACCGGAAACGCTTTGATCAATTGCAGACGTCCAAAAACATGGCGGAACTGCCGCTTACTGCGGAATATACCTGGTATCTGGGGAAAGACAAATTTGAACAATGCTTAAATCTGGCAATCCATGATTTTGAATCCTGCATGCAGGCCGGTATCCCGTTTGTCAGCATTTGTCATGTTTCACCGCTCCAGGAAGGAGAAGATAAACTGGGTTTTGAGTTATATCATAAACTCTTTGAACATGCCGTAAAATTCAGCATTGCTCAAAAAACAGAAATTCAATTCCAGACCTTATCTGAAATTTCAGATAACTTTTTCAAAGTTTAACATAGATTAAGGATTTATCATGAATAAAACAAAAAACAACAAAATAACTTCATTCGACGCCGCTGAATGCGGTGCGTTCGGCGATGTCTTGAGTAAAAACAGCGACACTTGGAAACTGAAAGTCGGTTTGCTTGGTTTAGGATACTTTGAGTACTGGCGAATGTATCCTAAATTGCAGGAAATCGTCAGGAAGGATTTGGACGGCGTGCACGAGCGGCTGAAAAATGCTTTACCGGGAATAGAACTGATCTATCCCGGCATGGTGGATACTCTTGACCGCGCTGAAACGGCAGGTTCAGAACTTGCCGCTGCCGGAGTCGAAGTCGTCATTGTTTTTGAAGGTACATACATTCCTGATTTTATCACCATCCACGCGCTGAACCGTGCAGGCGTTAATCCTAAAATCATTCTGGTTAATACTCAAACCGGCTTTGATCTCTGTCCGACCGACAACTATATGGCGACTATGCGCAACAGTGCATTGATCGGAGTTTCACAGCTAACCGGGTCTTTTCGTAAAATGAAGCGGGAATATGAAGTGGTTTCCGGAGAGATCAGCGATCCGGCAATTTATCGTGAAATCAGGAGAATAGTACAGGCTTATGCTGCATTGCGGCAGCTTAAACAATGTACTTACGGTTTGGTCGGCCATGTGTTCCGGGGAATGTATGACCTGGAATTTGATACCGCTAAAGTCAAGGGATTTCTCGGACCGGAGGTAATGACCATTCAGGCTGAACATCTTATTGAATTGTGGAACAAGGTCGGCAAAGATGAACTGGATAGTGTATCAGAAAAACTATTCAAACGTTTTCGCAGCAAAAAAATAGACATCGAGGATGTAAAACGCTCCTGCCGGATCGGTCTGGCCATGGAGAAACTTAAAAGCAAATTCAGCCTGGACGGACTATGTTTCCTGGGACAGCATTATATTGAAAAAATGACCGGCGCTCCGGCGCGGATAGGTGCGTCCATGATGCTGGAAAACAACCGCACCATGGTGGCTTGTGAAGGCGATATCGCCGGTCTGGTGATGATGCAGTTAATGTATGACTTTACCGGTAATATCCCGTTTCAGGCGGAGTGGGGGCAGTTTGACCGTAAACATAACGCGCTGTTCCTGCTGGGGCATGGAATTGGTTCTCCCGAAATGGCCGGCGGCGATAATCTGGTGACACTGAGCTGTTCGCCGGAGGAATGGGGGTTCAAGGGCAGCGGGCTTAATTATGAAATGATCATGAAACCCGGCCCGGTGACGATGGGACATTTCTTGAATGTCGGCGAAAGTTGGCGCATGCTGATTTCAGAAGGCGAATCCATCGAATTCCCCTGCCTGCCGTGCGATGAAATTCACGCCATGGTGAAAGTTGAATCCCCTGTCGAAGACTATATCCGCCAGGTGCTGAAAAAAGGGGCCGCGCACCACTTGATTGTGGTTCACGGTCACATTGTCGGCGAACTTGAAAAAGTTGCCGACATGATGCAAATCGAAAAATTCATAATAAAGTAAATCCTTGAGCGAGAAAAGTTGAAAGCGAGAAAAGTTGAAAGTTTGAAAAACGAGTAAAGTCAATTTAAAATTAAGATATTAAGGAATCATACCACAATGATTAAGATTGATAAAAATGAATTTGTTCAACGGATTGAACGTATCCAGACGGCTGCAATTAAGCGCGGACTGGACGCCGTGATGGTTTACGGCGACGAATACCGCAAGGAAAATCTGCGTTATGTTTCAAATTTCTGGCCGATTTTCGAACGCGCCGCCTGCTTTATTCCGCGTAATGGTCAACCTGTACTCGCGGGAGCTCCGGAAGGGCAGTTTTATGCTAAAGAAATGTCCATTTGGGATGATGTGCGCAACGTTAAGGAATTCGCCTGCGTGTCGGTGCCGGAGGATATTGACTATCCGCTCGCAAAATTTTCCTCTTTCCGCGAAATTCTGGGTGAAGTGCTGCACGGCGGTGTAAAACTGGGAATCGTCGGATTATGGGACATTCCCGGGCCGATTATGGAAAGAATCAAAAATGCGGTGCCCGGGCTGGAAATCATCAATGCCGCAGATATTATCAATGAACTGAGAATCATCAAGACTCCGGCTGAAATCGCCTGCCTGCGCGAAGCCGGAAGACAAGCTTGCATCGGATACCGGAAACTGCTTGAAATCGCCACCCCGGGCAATACGGAAAACATGGCGGCAGGCGCGGCGGAAGGCGCGGCCAGGATGGCTGGAGCTGAAGATATCAACTTTACCGTATTCGGCAGCGGCAAACGCGCCGCGACGATCATCGGGCGGGCCGCCGGAAAAGTTATTGAAGACGGCGAGATGGTAATGGCCGCAATGGCCGTACAGTATCAGGGGTATGTGGCAACGGTGGAATACCCGTTTGTCGCGGGCAAGGCAACCGATGGACAAAAACGGTTTCTGAATGCGCTGTTTGAAGCGGCAGAAGTGCAACAGAAATTTCTCCGCGATGGCGTGATTGCCGGGGAAATGGTTAAGGCGGTGAAAGCTGTATTTCAAAAACATCAGCTTTCGGAATATGATGTTTATCCGCCAATGCACGGCATCGGCCTGGCGGAAGCGGAGTCGCCGTATCCCGATGAAAATGCCGTTTATCCGTTGAAAACCGGCATGTGCGTAAATTCGGATATCAGTCTGTTCGACCATCCCGACGGTTCGAATCGGATTGAAGAAGGCTTTGTAATCACCACAAACGGGCCGGAGTCGTTGACTCCATTTATTCGTGAACTTGTAGCAAAAGGAATATAATCTATGAATGGCGGCGCAAAAGCATGGTATTTCCCGGACGGCTATCTGCCGGAAAAAAGTTCAGAAGGAGCAATGGAGGCACATGAGGCGTTGATGCTTTTCAACACCTCGGCAACCGAAGCAGACGTGCTGATAGATGTTTATTTCTCTGACCGCAGTCCAGCAAAGGCAATTCCGGTGAAGGTCGGCGCGGAACGCATCATTGCATTGCGGCTGGATCATCCTGGCGACCTCGGCGGACTTGAAATTCCGCCGTTGACCCAGTACGCATTGCGCATCCGGTCAAGTATAAATATCGTGGCTCAGTTCGGCCGCCTGGATACTACTCAAAATAATATGGCCTATTATGGTTGCATCGGTTATAGTGAATAAACACGAAAAAAGCAGGAAACGTTAAATTAATAGCAGGAAACGAGTAGATATTCCAGAAGGAATCTGTTATTCTTATTATCGTGCAAAGTGCATGAAAGTAATTTAATAGTGTTTTTAAGCAACTACATTAAAACAAAAGGGGGATAAGAATCATGAGAAAAGTCAAAAAAAGTTGTAACATGTTTATTTTTACACTCATAGAACTCCTCGTGGTGATCGCTATCATCGCTATTTTGGCCTCACTGCTGCTACCGGCGCTAAGTAACGCCAGAGCAAAGGCGAGGCAAATTAATTGTGTTAGTAATTTCAAACAAATAGGTACTGCTGTGTTTGAATATGACAATGATAATAATGGCTGGTTTCCTTTAGCAAACCCTGCTGATACTACTTTGGATCCCTTTACTACCACACAATATAACCATGCGCTTAATGCTCATTGTTTCGGTTACGCATACCTTAATAATCCATCGCTAATCCAGTATATTGCAGGCGTGGGCTTGTTGATGTATAACGGATACCTAAAACCGAATCTCAAACTTGATAATGGGCAAAAAACTAGCTCTGTTATTATATGTAATGATATTGGAAGTAAATTTATTCCTATTTCTGGATCTTCTTCGCCAAACTCTTATAATGCATATTATCAAACATTTAATTATATGGGGGGGTTTAAATATGTATCCTCGTCGAATAGCAAATATCCAAGCAAGATTGGGACTAAAAAAGCTGATCCAAGGGGAATACTTACATATGAATTTATGTCCCCAAGTTATATAATGCACCCCAATCATACAGTTAATGTGCTTTATGTTGGTGGAAATGCGGCCATGATGCCAGGTGATCCGAATAAGACACCAGCAAAGTTATTTGAATAATAGTTTTTAACGAAAAATAAGAAAAAGGCGCAACAATGACAGAAATTAAAGAGAAGTTGAATCTTAACAAATATGAATCCTGGATATGGACGGAATTACTGGCTTTTGACAATACAAAAGCTGATCAGGGGGTTGGTTTGTATCTTGAGGGATTAGGGTTTATGCCATATGGAGTATCGCTTTTGACTTCAGCATCCGATTTTATTATGTTGCATGAAGCACTTGATAATGAAAGAGTTCTCTTTCCCGATATTTGTACCAGATTTGGTCACGCCGGTAATGAAGAACGTTCCAGACAGGATTGGACAAACTATCAATTGCGATCATTAATCAAAAATCTCCAACTGCATGGAATTAAGGTTTTTGTTTCTGTTTTTCTCGCTTATCACAGGAACAAATTTCACAAGGAATGGGCCAGTAACCATCCGGAAGTTTTCATCGGTTATGAAGACCTGGGTGTAACAGATGGCATTAATCCGTTGGCCCGATTGAAAGATAATATTTATTACGAGGATATTTTTGTTGCGCAATTAATTCGGGTTATGGAAGACTATGGTTTTGACGGGTGGCATGGTTCGGATGGATTAGGCCCGGCTGGCCCCTTGGATATTTGCGACTGTTCAGATGCTTTTATCGCCCAGTTCGCAGAGTATCTTGGAGCCAAACTTCCGGCGGATATTGAATTAATCACCAACAATTTAGTAGAAAAACTGAAAAAAAGGATGAATTATATATGGTATCATCTCAATCATGAATGGTGTAATTTTAACATGTTGCGCTGGGAGTCATTTTGGCAAAAAACTGTTACTGCTCTCCGTATGTACGGTAAGAAAACAATGATAAATTCGGCAGGGCTAAGGTCTGCATTTGAATCAATTGCCCAAAGCGGAATAGACTATCGCAGAATTGCCGCAATCGGTGTGGATTACCTTACGGTTGATACTGTTGCAGCAAACTTTTCGTTAATACACGGAGGTGAAAGGCATTTTGAGCTAGCTGCTACATTAGCTGAATTGAAAGCTTTTGTCCCTGAAATGAAAGTAATCTTTTTACATGGGATCAAAGATGTGGTCGAGAGTTATGATCTATTACGTCATAGTCCGGCTAAGCTTGAGAGAGAGTTCTTTACCTTGGCAAATCAATATTATTATTCATCTGATTCTTCGTTAAGTCGCTGTGCGGATGGCTTTATGGCATGTCTTGGAGATGGAATTAAACCTGAAGAATGGCGGTACTTGCATAAGCTATGGGACAATGCATATTCATTTGATCCAATCCGTACAGGTAGTCTGACATGGTTCTTTGATGATTCAGCAATAGACAAGTTAAGATATGATTATCCTGCTAACGGGACTTGGCCTGGTTTTAAACAGGTCTCATATTTGGTTGAGAATTATGACGTGCAAATTTCCAGCATTTGCCTGGAGGGAAATATCGGTCAAATTGCCATGCCTTTAATTGTTCCTAATTATGATCTGTTGGACGAAGCAATAAAACAAAAAATACTGTCCCATAAATCCAGTCCAGTGATATTACTCGGAAATTTCTTACATCTCGATACTCCAGAAACAGCATCTGCTGTTTTATGCAAGATTAATGAAAATTATAAAATGGCATGTGTTATTCTTAATGGCGGCCTTAATGTTGAAGTTTCTGAGTTTATAGATAGCAATGCTGAATGTAAATATATTTTCTCCAAGCCTTCTCATTCATTTGATAATAAATTGGTTGATTATTTGCCAATACCGGATGAGTTTTGGAATAAATCTGTTTTTTTAATTCAGCGCTGCCTCACCGCCTGGGAGAAAAACAATAATTCTAAATCATGCAAAGCTCTGAATACTGATGATGGTTTAAGAATAATGGAGCTGGAAGATTCATCTGGAGTTTTGAGGGTTGCATTAATATCATGCGAGCCTACTTACATTACCCCAAAATATTGTTTTAGCGCAAAACCAGACAAAGTCAGGAAAATAAGTGGATTCCCATATACCCCGTTAGAAATTATGGATAATTTAATTGTCAGCGGACACAATCACAGTCCGCTTCATGTTCCGCCTTATGGGCTAATCGTTATGGACGTTATATTTAAAAAATAAATGAGTAAATTCAAATAATTATTAATGAAAGAGATGAATTATTATGACAATTAATGCATTAAATTTGAAGTTAAAAACAAGGCTGTTTCGGAACGTTTTCCCAAAAGAGTTAATTCATTTATTGCGCGTGGGGTTGTTACTGGGAGTATGTACCATCATTATTCCTTTAAGTGCTAAAAATACAGATTCTGTCAACCCGCTGGAAATTCCTTTCATGAAAACCCCTCCGGCAATCAATGGCAAGATGGACGATCCGGCATGGGCGGACGCTGCGTTAATTCCTGAATTCCGCAAATATGGTACTGGAGCAGTTCCCGAAAGAGGAACAGTAGTCCGTATGGGCTATGACACTCAAAACCTATATATCGCCTTTAAATGTTCTCAGCCTCCAAATGAAGCAGTCAAGGCAAATGTGCCGCAGGAAGCTGTGGATGCCAATCTATTCAGCGATGACTGCGTGGAACTCTTTTTCGCAAATAGTGAAAAATCGCTGGCATATCATTTGGCAGCCACCACTTTGGGGGTTCGCTGGGATGCCATTGATGACAAACCTGAATTATGGGATGGTCATTGGACAGTTGCAACGTCCAGAGTGGCAGATGCGTGGATTGCTGAATTTAAAATCCCCTTCATGGAACTTCCTCAATATGGAAATCCGCAGGGAACACCGCCTATTGGCTCGACATGGTGGATGAATTTTGCAAGGAACGCTACTGGGAAGAATGAATGGACTCAATGGTCTCCATCCAGGAATGGCGGTTTTGCTGACCGTTCCTGTTTCCGTCCTGTGATTTTTGGCCCAAGGCCACAACCATGGGATATTGATGTCAAGATCGGAAGTCAGGGCTTGCTTTCCATAGGCAGCAGCGAACTTCAGTTGGAAGTTGGAAATATTCATGTAAATCCTATTGAGTTCACCTGTTCTCTAGCTCAAAAAACAGGGAATGGCTGGGAATCAAAGGCTATTTTCATGCAACGTTATCAGAATAAAGAGACAACTTTGAAATTGGGAATTCCCTACAAAATCACGCAAGGGGGAGAGTATCGCTTGTTATTGGAAACAAAATCACCCAACGTGCGGTATCCTCTGAATGTCTGGTCAGCAGCTTTTAATGTAGTGGATTTGAGCGGATCTCTCAAACAATTGACCGAAAAGATTGGACATTGTCGGCAACTATTTGCTCAATTGAAAGATTCCACGGTACGTCAGGAAGGCGGAAATGTCTTGAAGAGTCTTGAAAAGGAAAAGGAAACGATACAAGCTGATGTTAGTAACGAGAAAAAATTAACCGCGGAATTATGGGCTGATCTCCAGAAAAAAGCTGTACAGTCAATCGATGCCGTTGATAAACTTGAACGGCAGTTGCAGCAACAAGCCTGGAAAGAAGAACTCGCGACCCAATACCAAGCGGCTGTATTCTGCATCGGCGCGACTACTCCTTTCGAGCAAGTGTTCCGCGAGGACTTGTTTGCCGGCCCGATCAATCAACCGCTGCGGCTTCAATCCGCCCGCAATGAGATGGAAAACTCACAAATTGTTCTGGTGCCATTAGTGAACCAGGATCTTTCTGATGTAACTGTCGAGATATCCGATATGAAACTTGCTAAGGGCGAAGCCGTCCTGCCGGCAAAACAATGGAGGATTGGCGAGGTAGGCTACATTGAACGTCCGCGTCCAGCCAATGCCACAGGTGACTTCCGTGCGTTCTGGCCGGATGTTTTTTTGCCGACCGGGCCCATCAAAGTTAAGGCTGGAAAGCAGCAGCCTGTTTTCCTTCGGGTAACAGTTCCTGAAAACCAAACAGCAGGGACATATCGTGGAACTTTAACAGTACGAAGCAAAACCACGACTGAAACTCTGCCAGTAGAACTGGAAGTATGGGATTTCGCGCTGCCCAGGAAAGCCAGCCTTCAGACAGAAACATGGTTTATTTTGGAATCGCTTTGCAAGTACTATAATATTCCTGAAGTAACAATTGCTCAATATGAACGGATTCTGCGTGATTTTCAGGGATACCGTTTGTCCATCTATGCTTACGACCATGGGCTGTTATTCACGAAGAAAATGAAACTCTTTCGGGAAAAGGATGGTTCCCTGGGTGTTGACTTCTCTAAGCTTGATCCCTACTTCGATTTGGCGATCCGTTATGGAGCCACCGCAATCAACATAAATCTTGCCGGCAGCGCATTGCAAGGGTATTTTTCTGGTGCATGTTCAAGGTTTGCAATTACCGACCGTGAAACAGGGAAAGTGTCGCCATATCCGGCCAAGCCATACCCTCAGTCTGAAGTGTATGAAAACCCGGATTTTATCAGCTTCTGGGAGCAATACTGGAAACATGTCAAGGAAAAAGGTTGGGATAAGGTTGCATATGTGGAGGAAGTTGATGAACCCAATAGCGGTGATCGTCAGGAATGGCTTATACATACGCATAAATTTTTCCGTAAATACTGCCCGGGATTGCCTCTTATGTCCTTTGGCACAGGTCCATCAAAAATTCCGAAAGCGGTTGGGTTGATCGATTGGTGGGCCCCCGTGCTCCGAGACATTAACATGGATATCGATGTTTATCCTGAGCGGCGGAATAAATTCGGAGAAAAGGTATGGACTTACACTTGCGGCAGCGTGGGAGGTAATTTGCGGGGCTACACTCCGGATATGTACATCAACACTCCGCTACTGGATAAACGAATCGTCCCTTTGATGTGCTGGAAATTAGACATCCAAGGACTGTTTCAGTTCGTAATCGCTAATTTTCAGCACCACCCTGATTTGTTGAAGAAAGGTGCTGAAAAGAAGTGGGGGCAGTATCCGATTCTGCATGCGCCTCCAACAATTGGTGGATTCGGAATTATAAATCAGGTATGGCCGGGACCGGAACTCTGTCAGTTATTGCCTTCTCTCAGATTGGAGATGAAGCGTGATGGCCTGGAGGATTATGAATATATGGTAATCCTGCGTGGGTTGTTGGAAAAACTAAAAGCCCAGAAATCTCCAAAATCTCAGACGCTCATTGATGAAACAAACCAATATCTCCAAATCCCGAATGCTTTGGTAACGGATCCCTATTCGTGGAGTCATGATCCAGAAAAACTGCTTCAGTGGAGAACAAAAATAGCACACCAGATATTGAAACTGCAAAAAGCTTTAAACGAGTCAAAATAAAACGAAAAGGAGTACTCTGATATAAACACTAAGATGTAACCCAAAGAAAAAAATGTTTCAAGAAGCAAATAATAATAATAAATTGAAGGATAAGTTAAAATGAATTTACGTTTGATTATGACTGCGGTTTGCCTGTTCGGATGCGGAAGCCTTTTCGCGGAAAGCAAAGTTCTGTTTAAGAGCGATTTTGAACAGGACAACCCCTTGAAAGGATTCGTATGCTCTCGTGACACAGGAATTACTCCACCAGATGCTGCCTTTGGTATGCTAGGCAGCGAGACCGTTGATGGAAAAATCAACCATTTTTATCGTGGGTTGAGTGCCCCTTTTGGAGTTTCTGTAATTTTAGAGCATCCATATAAGGTTTGTGATAACACGGTTACAATTGAAATAAAGGTACGAGTACGCGGCAACGGGGATTGTAACTTTTGTATGATAGACCTTTCTTCCCTTGAATCGCCCAAGTTTCCGTACCAGTTTTCCGCAGGCAAAAGTTCCGGGTTTGGTGCAGGTGGTTATAGACATGCCAACACCTGTAACAACATCTATTACTACAAGAATACCAAAAAACCTGTTACATTTACCGATAACACCTCTCCTTTGCCTGATAATGACTGGCACGAATGGAAGCTGGTCTACAATAATGTCGACAGCACTTTAGTTCTGTATCTGGATAATGCAACAACACCTTTATGGATACAGAAAGAGGTGAAATTAGGAGGGGTTGAATTCAACTCTTTATGGCTTTCGGGAAGCCAATTTGGCTCGGATTATGATGACATCATTGTGTCTGTAGTTGAGAAAGACGCAGCAAAATAGAATTTTTGCGGCAGGAACTGGAGCAAAAATAACCTGTTGAATCTTTTACTGAAATTCTTGATTTGATATGAGGCTGCTAAGGCGTACTGCAAGCATTCCAGTAATCATTCAATAGAGCGGGGCAAAATCCAGGTTCTTTATGATCCTTATTGTGACAGGGGAATGGGGCTTTCTGAATGAGAAGTGGCACATTCCCCTCGCTTCCCGGAATTTCCATGTGCATGGGGAAATTAATATTTTTTTGAAGACACGATGTGCCGGGTGCTGGGAAAATCCTTAAAAGACAATTTCATGTTTCTGTTATGGAATAATTGCAAAACAAAACAACAAAAATCGCGCAAACACTGCTAACCAGACAGTCCATTACCGTGTTATTTTCATGATTCGGCTGAATGTCGAAATGACGGCGCGAACGACAAATATCGACTTGGCGTAAATATCCACAATATTATTTATTAACATACTGAAAGATGTTGATGTTCAAAGATTTAACCATGTATTAAATTTGTAAATAGACTAAAGCCGAAGCGGAAAGTTATCATAGGAGAAGTGAATTATGGAACATTATAGATTTCCGCAGAATATGTTTATTCTGAAGTCTGAAACCCAAAAGAATCCGTGTTACCAGTATGCAGCTGCGGAATTGCAGCGGTTGCTGGGCAGGATCGGGATTAAGGCCAAAATCCAGACCGCTTCCGAGTCAAATACCGGTAACTGGCTGTTACTCAGTTCAACCGGGACTGCGCCGTTAACAGCTTCGCCAATTGGTTTAAAGCATGACGGGTTCGCAATAAAGGTTAGTACTAGCGGGGTGGCAATTGCAGCGCTTGAGCCCAAGGGGATTCTTAACGGCGTCTATGAACTGGCCGAACGTCTGGGTTTTCTGTTCCTGATGCCTGGCGAGTCTGGCGAATGGGCTCCTGATATTGAGGAACGGATACCGATGCTTGAGCAAGGGATCATCAAGCACAATCCCCGGTTTCCATACCGCGGGGTCTTTGGCGGCAGCGCCACAGCGCCGTTCACGGTAGAAGAGTGGTTTCGATTTTTCGCAAAGCTCAAATTCAATGCCACTTCCCAGGACGAAGGTGACGAGTGGATTGCGGAGGAGACTGGAATCCGCCTTGAAATTGGTGGTCATGGTATGTCGGAACTGCTGCCGCGTGAACTTTTTGAAAGCCGTCCGGAACTGTTCAGGATGTTTCAGCCGGAAGATTTCAACGGCAGACGGATGAGTGATTCCAACTTCTGCTGCAATCACCCCGAATCCAAGCGGATTGTTCAGGAAAATTACCGGAAGAAAATAAAAAAACTTAAAGGTGTTTACGCGGTTCATACCTGGGCCGACGATTTGCCGGCGGGCGGCTGGTGTTTGTGCCCGCTCTGCCGTTCCTACTCTCCGGCCGATCAGAGCATGATTGCCATGCGTCATTTTACTGAAGTTGTTGCACAAGAAAAACTGCCGATGCGGGTGCCGGTGATTGCTTATCACGACACCATGTATCCCGGCAAACTGGCACCGGTGCCAAAGGAGGGGTTTCTTCTGTATGCACCGCGTGAACGCTGTTACGCTCATGCGCTCAACGACCCGACATGCGCCAGGAACCGCTTCTATTTCAAGGCATTGCAGGAATGGATGGAGAAGTTCGCCGGGATCGACGATGCCCATACATTTGAGTATTACTTCGACCAGATTCTATTCCGTGGGCTTCATCCGTTCATTCCCGATGTGATACTCGAGGATATGGCGGCCTATGAAAAAGCAGGAATCCAAACCCATCTGTCATTGCAGGTCGGCGGACCGGTGATCGCGCCGGAATTCAACATGCTGGTTTTTGCTCGCGGCCACTGGGATGGCAAATTAACGGCAGATTGTTTTATTGCGCAGATTGCTCAACAGCTTGCCCCGCAGGATCCGGTGGCTTCGAAAGCATGGGAGGCTTACTTGCAGCAGCGGAGGCGTGTATTCGCCTCGGCAATGCGGCTCTGCGATCATTCCAACGATATTTATTTTGACTATCGCTGGCTTCCGGAGACTACGCAGCCGTTCGGAGCGGAAATGGTGCAGGCTTATGAACTCGATGCTGTCCAACTCGATGCCGCCGCCGTTAAACTGCAAAAAAGGATGTCCGCAACTTGTCCGGAACGGATCAGAAACCTCGCCGAACATGAAGCTGGTCGGGCGCATTTTGAGGCAGCCGACCTGCGTGCGATGGCCAGCCAGCAGGATGGGGTCAACAAGATTGCCCAGTATGTGGAAACCTCCTCGCTTGACACATTACGGCAAGGATTGGATGCCTTACGTCAGACTATCGCCCGGCTGGAACAGACCTGGCAGAAAGCCAAGGAGGCAGGCCTGCCCGATAATGCGTATTACTACGCCTTGAACAAAGCCTGGTTGCAACGGGAGTTTGCCGCCAAAATCCAGACTTACGAAAAAGCTTTCAGCGCATAACACCATAAACTCAAATATAATTGAAATGAAAAAGCATGGCAAAAACAACAATATCAGTTAATCACGCAGGGTCGGAACTGTCTACGGAACTGGCGACATATTACTCCAATAACAGATTAATGTGGAATAATGTATTATTGATTATGCTGGCCAACGTCGGCTGGACGATCAGTTTCGCCTTTCTGGGGCCGTTAATGTTGTTGCGGTTAAACAAACTGGGTGTCAATGAAGGAACGCTGGGGTTACTTGGCTCTACCAACCTCTGGGTGGTCAGCTTTCTAGTCATGTATTTCTCCTGGAAAAGCGATCATTGTACATCCCGCTGGGGACGGCGTCTGCCATTTCTATTCATGTCGGTGCCGTTTATCATCCTAAGCATTTCGCTGTTTCCATTTTTCGTGTATGTTCCGATGCTAATTGCGCTGACTGTCGTGCAGATGTTGGCGACGGATGTCAAGTCTTCTACCTTTCCGCTGCTGAACATTGACTGCGTCCGCAAGGACGTACTGGCCCGAATGGGTTCCATCAATGCGATTGCCTGCGGACTGGTCGGGTTTTTCGGGATAAGATATGGAGTCCGGCTGGCCGACGTGGCTGAATGGTTGCCTTATACGCTGGGGGCGGGTATCCTGTGTATGACTACTTATGCGGCGACATTTATTAAGGAGCCGCCGATCCACAACCCTGCGACTGAGACGTTCAAACCCTGGTCGGCGCTGAAAATTGGCTGGAGTGATAAGCGAAATATCGTTATGATGCTGGGTGTAGGCACAATTCATGCATTCCTGGCGATGTATGGCACCTGGGTATGGTTGTATGCTAAGAATGATTTGCATATCGAACGCGCTGACTGCGCGAACGCATTGTCCTGGAGCGCTTTGATCGGAGTGGTATTGGCATATCCGATCGGCTGGGCGATTGATAAACTCGGCAGTTATAAAATTGTTACTGTTTTCTGGTGTTTACAGGTAATCGGATTTATTTATGCCATGCATGTAAATTCAGTGAATAGCTTGATAATACTTTCCATTATTCTCTGCTTTGCCGGGCCGTTTTATGCAGGTGCTGATATGCTTGTTTTTAAGACCTGTCATCCTTCCGTTGTCGGCTCGATGACATCATCCAATTCATTCTTGAGAAATATGGTTATCGGTACGATAGTTTTTGTTTCCGGTTATATGATTCAGCAAACACACAACTACAAAACCGCGTTCATTCTGGGTATTTGCGTAAGCACGTTCGGCTTGACCATGTTCGGCCTTTACTATTATTTAATAACTCGCACAAAAGCGGGCTCCAGGGGCCAGGAGTCAGGTCACAGGAGTCAGAATGGTTCAGAAACAGGCCAGGAAGAATTTCCGGAAGATGGTAATTCATGTATATCGCCAGACATTTTATAAATGCAGAAAACAACAAAGAAGCATAGGAAAAAGTATTTTGGAAATGACATATATCCATGAAACTCTAACCGGCAAGCCGGATGGTTATCCATCAGAACTTGCAATACCGGAAATAGATAAAATATTCCGGCGGCTGCTCGGCGAGTTTGAAACTCCGTCATTGCCGCTGAATATCCGGGTAACTGACGAAACTGAGCTGCCCGGCGGAATCGTCAGGCAGCGCATCGAATATTGCGTCGAATCCGGCGAAATTGTTCCGGCATTGCATTTGTTCCGGAAAGATTTGCCTGATGACGCGCCGGGATTATTGTCCATTCATGGACACGGCGGGGATGATATTTTCCCTGTCGGCAAGGAATTTCATTGTCATCCAAATCCAGATGATCCGATGCAGTACAGCTATATCGCGGCGCTGACCGGTTTACGGGTATTGGCCCCGGATGCGCTTTGCTTCGGAGAACGACAGGCGAAATGGGGGTACTCCACAAAATTCTTCGACGAAATCGTTACCCATGCCGAATTAACCGGCCGCGGCAAAAGCCTGGCCTGGAAATCAGTATGGGACAACTGCCGGGCAATTGAAGCGCTTGAAGCTTTGGGATGTACTTCTGTCGGTGCTATCGGCTGGTCCGGGGGCAGCACACAAGCCTATATTCTGGCATCGGTCAACCGCAAAGTTAAAGCAATCGCATGTTTCTTCAGCTTTATGACATTGCGCCATCAATTTTATCAGTACCGTTGCTGTCATTGCCTTTATCATTACATTCCGGGCATGGTTCAGGCGGGAATTGACTGGGATAAGGTGGTTTCGCTGATTCCGCCGCGAAAAATATTCCTGGCATGGGGTGCTAAAGACGAAGGAACACCAGAACCGATGTATAAAGCCTTTTGCAATGCCATCAGGTTAAGAGATGAAAAATCTCTTACAGTATTCGAAGAACCTGATAAAGGTCATGAAATCACGACGCCGATGTTACAGAATGCAATACAATTTTTAAAAGAAAACTTGGATAAAAGTAAAGGAAAAGAATCATGAATAAACTAGATGTAGCGGTGCTTGGCTTGGGGCGCATGGGTGGAACCCATGTCGGCGCGGCTAAGGCATCCCCTCTTGTACGCACAATATACGGTTATGAACCGGATCCGGCACAGGCAGAACTCTGCGGTAGGGAACTTGACATTCAAACTACGTCCGATCTGGACTCCATCATGAACAATCCGGAAATCAAGCTGGTATATATCGCTTCAATCAACGGGGTTCATGCTGAACAAACTGAAAAAGCGTTACGAGCAGGAAAGGCCGTCCTCTGTGAGAAGCCAATGGGCGAATCACTGGCGGAAGCGTACCGGATGATTGCTGTAGAAAAAGAAACCGACGGTTTTCTGCAAATCGGTTTTGAACTTCATTATTCAAAAATTTATATGCAGGCAAAAGAGTGGATTGAGCATGGCCTGATTGGAGTTCCGGTAAATTGTCAATGTCGGTATTATGCCAGCGAATTTCATGGCAAAAATACCTGGCGCAGTAACAGTAAAGGTACTCTGATCGGAGAAAAACTGTCACATTATCTGGATCTTCAGCGCTGGTTTATCGGCAGCGATGTGGAAGACGTATTCTCGATGTGTGCACCGAGCGTCGTATCGTACTTCAACCACCCTGACAATCACCAGATCAGTCTGCGTTTCAAAAATGGAGCAATATCCAATTTAAACTTTGTCATGTATGCAGGTGAAAGCGATCATACTGACCCGCTGCTGGAAATGCTGGATAAGCAGTCAGATGATGGGCATTTTCTTCAATATCACATTTTCGGTACGAAAGGTGCAATTGAAACTGATGTGTTTCGCCGCCGAATTAGAAGACGGACATTCACCGACGGTCCACAGCATCTGATGAATCAGATTGTCGAAACAATAACTTTTCCCAAAAGCGAAGACCAGATATGGTTTCACAATACCCACGGGCAAAATATTCGTATTGCAGAGCTGGTTGCATTAGGTCTGTCACCGGAAAATCCGGCTCTGGACTCATATGAAACTATGAAAGTCGGTTTTGCTGCCGAAATATCCGATCGCGAAAAACGCATCGTAAAAATGTCGGAGATGGATTTGTGAACGGCAAAAATTACATTTATAATTTGATATAAGGAATGAAATTTAAATGACGATGAATTCAAAAGAACTGGTGAGTCGGACAATCCATTTTGAGAATCCAGAGCGACTTCCATTCACCGGAAGCATGGGAGAGACTGATTTCAGCGGAGATACGGTGGCGATTTTTCCGGAATTCGGACAAAAGTAGTGGCTGGGCGGCGGCGGCGGTACCGATGAATGGGGTTCGCGCTGGGAGGTGGAACCAAGTTCCGGTGATATGGGGCAAGTCAAAAATATTGTTCTGGAAAATATCGCAGACTATCATAGTATTATAGTGCCTGATGCTGGAGATCAAAACCGTTATGCGCATTGGCATGAGTTGCTTGCTCAGGCTGAACAGCAGGGCAAATATGTTGTCGTCTGTAATGGGCCGTACATCTTTGAACGAGCACATTTTCTGCACGGATTTGAAAATACGCTGATGGATTGCATGCTGGAACCGGATTTAATGGCAAAGTTTCTGCGTTATCTGGCGGAGTATCACTTTAAGACTATCGCATACATCAAACAGCATTTTAACGGGCGCATTCACGGGTATCGCGGGACGGATGACTGGGGCACTCAGCTTGCGCCGCTACTGTCGCCAGAGGTATTCCGGAAGATATTCAAGCCGGTTTATCAGGAAATCTTTGCGGCGATTCATGATGCCGGAATGGGTGCGTGGATGCACTCCTGCGGTAAGATACTGCCGCTACTTGATGATTTTATCGAAATGGAGCTGGATGTGATTAATATCATGCAGCCGAATGTATTTCCGATTCCTGCTCTTAAAGAGTTTCGCGGCAGGATATGCTTTGAAGTCTGTGCTGACGCGCAAAATACCCTGTTGACAACTCCTGATGATCTGAGAAAAGAAATCGGTCTGCTGATTGAAAACTGCTGCGCGGAGAATGGTGGACTGATCGAGGTCAAATTAGACAGGATGTATTTTGAAGGAGATGGAGTAGCTCCGGAATACGGAAGCATTTGCCATGAAGAGTACCGCAAACGTGATCCATTTATTAAGTTGATGGCTTGAATTTTATGAGTATAAGATGAAAGACAAAATTTTATGGGAATATCTGGCGGAGCTGCCGGAGCAGGAGGCGGCTTGGCTGGAATGGAAATATCACCTGACAAACTGGAATCTTTTTAACACGTTTTACACCCATTATCTAAGGTTTGAATGCCGCCGCGTCAAACTGCTTAATTGCCCGGCACCATGCGAACAAGGTTATCCGCGTCATGTGTTGGAAAATTCCCCATCCGATATCAAGGCAGTATGTCCGCAGAACCAAGCTGAGCCAATTCAGCTCAAGTTCCGGGACATACTCATTTACTCCATTCGCTATGAAGCTTTTCATCAGGAAATTTGCACTTCACTGAATATCAGGTATTCAGCAGATCGCCGGATTGAGCACGAAAATGTCTGGCATCTCGGCGAATATTCTGGAACAGAGGTATATTTAACCTATGAGACATCAATGTTGACCGACACTATAAGTTCGATTTACCTTTTACTCCAGAAATCATTTATACTGATGGTGCCGGCAGCGAAAAACGTAACACCGGAAATTCAACAGTTCATGGCAAAGAATAACTCGGTCTTATTCTCCATGGAGTCCGAACTTAGCTTACAGACAGACGGTTCATTCAAGCTTAAGCGTAATATCGCGGAATGCATGAAACCATCCAATCAACCTTGTCCACAACGCTATCAGAGCAAAATATTACCAATTGAGGCATACAAGTATTTATTTTACAGCAAGTCGTAAATCGGCTTGTGGGCGGTAATTTCATTGTAGTTTTAAAGTGTAAAATGGATAAAGCTGCTCTTGATTTTTGCCAGAGAAGAGCGATTTTATCAGGTTTTTATTTTTCAGTTAACGTTAAGCAAATGAATGAGATGAGGAGAAACGATGTTCAAGCAGATATGGTTCCCGGAGATGGTCCAGCATCACATTATGAGCCGGCACGGCAAAGAGGATCTCAACTCCCGTTATTATTCCACGACTTACCCTGATGTTTACGCGGCAGCGGAACGGACTTTTGGGTCATGGGGCGAAGCCATCGAATCATGCGGCCTGGATTACAGCCTGATCAAAAAGTATAAAACATGGACACGGCAGGCCGTGTTGGATGAAATCCGGCGTCTGGCGAAAGCAGGCGAACCGCTATTCTCGCAGCATGCCCAGGATCACCACAAGCCGTTGTACATGGCGGCAATCAAACGTTTCGGCAACTGGGGCAAAGCGCTCCAGTCTGCCGGGGTGGATTATAAGAGTGTGCGTTTGCGCCGGAGCATGACGGCAAAAGACATCAAAAACGAAGTCCTGGCTTTATTCCGTCGCGGCGAGTCGCTGTCCTATATGCACATGAAAAAGAATTACCTGTACTTGCAGGCTGTGGCAATGCGGAAGTTGGGTGATGGCAGTTGGGCCAGAGCGAGGCGAGAATGCGGGATACTGACCAATTACCGGCTTCAACGAGAAAGGTGTAGTGAGTGATCCCGGTTGCAACGAGCAAAATGAAATGAGTGATCCCGGCGACATGCTATTCCAGCGAAAGCGGCAGAGACAGAACCGGCAGGGAGAAGAATAGGCTGGTCCATACCAGATGCAATAAACCGAGGAGATCCCGGGAGGCGCTTGATGCACCTTCCAGGAGCTCAGTTTTATCGGGGGATGAGGCGGAAACGTGAAAGCTGGTTAAATTATATTGAAGCCATTTAGCGTTGCGCGAAGTCCAGTATCCCTTGACGATGCAGGCAGCGAGGATGCGGTAAAATTGACGCTCAATGCTATGCAGTTGGATGAGGTTTTGATCGTCTTTAAGCCTCTTCCGGACAAGATGAAAAATGCATTGAACATAAAAGTTATATATGGCTGAAATGGATGATCAGCGTTTTGCCGGCATTCGACGGATCGGACAGCCCGAGACACAAAATATTGTACATCAGTGATTTGTTTTTTCTGTGGCTGATTACGGGATATTTAGAGGCCCCCGCAAGCTGGCAATGGTGCGATTTTACTGGCCTGCCGGATATTGGAACATGCGACGGAGCCAATCGCGCTTAAATCGCTGTTTCCGTGCAAATTCGTAGACTGGCTTGATGGATGCCGTTCTGAGTCTCGTGGCATACTTCACTGAACTCTTATTTTTTTGCAATAATACTGGATTTTGCGACTTGGAAGTGTATTTTACCTTATTGTTTTCCTGCGCTTGAGTTTTCAGGCAAGGAAAAATGAGCTTAAAAAGCAGGGTTAAGGCAGGTGGCATTTGGTGGCACCAGGAGGCTCTGAAACGCCAGAAAGTACCATTTTGGACGATTAGTTTTTTTAGCAGAAGGTCCGTCGTATGCGACATTCCTGAGCGTAAAAATGATTATTTGCGGCAAATCTGAGAGTAATCCAAATATAATGAAGGCAGACCTCAGCTCCACCATTTTTTTCTTTATTTTGCGGGAAGCGATATTATAAAGCAGGTGCCTGAATCTGACGATTTTACCTCGATTTTTCCATCATGCGCATCAACAAACTGTTTTACAATGGCGAGTCCCAGACCGGTGCCGCATCTTTTTCCGTGAGATGAAAACGCCTCGAACAGTTTATTCATAGCTGCCGTTGGCATTCCAGGACCATTGTCGCAGACTTTTATAAAGATGTTCTCCCCGTCGACGGATAACGTTAATTTGATTTCAGGATTGCTGATGTTCATGCTTTGAAAAGATTCCATCGCGTTCTTAATCAGATTGGAAATTAACCTGTACAGCTTATTTCTGTCAACAAAAATATCAGTTCCCGGCGGACATTCGACTTTCAATTGAATATTGGATTTCTTTAACATAACGTCCGCCTGGTTTTGTATTTCCTGAAGCAGTCCGTTTGCGCTGATTATTGCTTTGGTTACTTTTTTATTGGCAGTGAAATCCAGGATGTCAATTACGAATGCGATTCCCGCCCGCGCCGCGCCTTTAATGCCGCCCAGCAGTTCAAGTACCAACTTTTTGTTTTCAATATTTTCTTCTATTAATTCGATTGCCGGTTCGATAAAGCCGATGGTGTTTTTCAAATCATGCACTATTATGCCTGCGGCTTCACCCACTGCGGACATTTTCTCACTTTTGATCAGCGCTTCCTGCAAGTCGATATTGCGTATGGCCTGGGCTGCCTGTTCCAGAAAAAGACGCACGAGGTAGATTCTTTCGTTGTTGAGCGGTTTGCCGCTTTTCTCAAAAACCGCCAGGATGCCGAATTCATCCATCAGAAAATATGCGAATTCTCTATTCTGGTAAACATCGCTTTCCAGTTTTTCCGGAATGTCGCTGAAGTATTTTTCCGGATTTTTATCATCGCTGAGATTACCGATGGCGAGAATTTTTTCGTAATGGCTGTTTTTCTTCATCGCGATAAGCGCGGAGTGAGTGCCCACCATATAGGCCACCTGGACGAGAATATTATTAAGCAGCGCATCCATTTCCCAGTGCGACCCCCGGATTTGGGAAATAATTTTTATCAGATCTTCAAGATTCCTGGTTTTATTCCATTCATAAACAGCCTTAGTTGCAATCTGCTCTATCTCCTCCACGGAAAACGGCTTGCAGTGGTAACTTACATTGGTGCCCACGGCGGTAACGATTTCCTCGATGCTGTAATCTGAATAAGCCGTGACAAAAATTATTTCCAGCCTGGAATCGGTCTGCCGCAGATGCTGTACCGTTTCAAGCCCGTCCCAGCCAGGCATGCGCATATCCACAAAAACCGCGGCAAACGGTTTGCCTTCTTCAAACGCTTGTTTGACCATCTCATATCCCTGCCTGCCGTTCGCCGCTTCAGCATATTCGAAGTTGAAGGTCGCGGAAGAGCGTTTGAGCTTGGATGTTTTTGGCATATTGGAGTTAAACAATGTCGCGCCGAGTTCCTCCAGCCTTAACACATCTTCCCTGTCGAACTCGCGCGAGCGTAAAATCTCGCGAAAACAGCTTCTGACATTTTCATCATCATCAATTACCAGAATTCGCGTGTTGAAGTTTTTTTCCATGACGTATTATCCTCTCTGATTTTCCGGAATCGGAAATTTTATAATAGTGGATGCACCGGTATTTTCTCCATTGCTTTCAAGTGTGATTGTTCCCCCGTGGGATTCCGCGATTGCATGGCATTCGTGCAGGCCGATGCCTGAACCTGTCCGTTTAGTAGAAAATCCGCGTTCAAAGATTTTTTCCCTTGTTTCCGGCGAAAAGCCGATTCCATTATCTGCAAGAAGAATTATTGTTTGCTGTTTTTTCATATCCGACCTGATACTTATTTCCAACTTTCTGTCAGCCGATGGTTCAAGATCGTCAAACGCCTCATATATATTTTTAATAATATTTAGAAACATACGCATAATGCGAGTCTGGTCTCCGGAGACAATCGCCCTTCTCTCATCCGTACTCATCTTGACTTGAATGTTTCTTTTTTGCAGACTGCTGGAGAGAATGGTCAGAGCGTCTTCAATGATTTTCTTCAGGTCAAAAACTGTCGCCAGCGGGGTGCTTTTTTCTTTTAAATAGTAACGCTGTAAATCGAGAACCGCGCAGATATGGCCTACCGCATTGGAAATTTTTTCGCAAAATTCAAGGCTGTTCGTATTGCGTTTCTGCAAGGATGACGTTAAAGCATCAATAAGGCCGATCAGCGCTTTTTCTTTTGCCTCGCCCAGCAGGCTTGTCAATCCTTTTTCGACGGAGGCGAACAAGTCCTGCAACTGCCGCAGCAATTTGATTTCAGGCCAGTTTTTCTCCAGTTGCGGCCCCGTCATGCATGAGCTGACGCCGGTAAGCGCATTGCCGATATCATGCAGCATATTATTCGCCATTTCAATTCTACCTTGCTGCTGAGCGCTTTCTTCAACGAGCTTCTGGGCCAGTTTTGCCTCGGTGACATCTTCAAACATCCAGACTGAACCATCATGAATCTTTGCCGGATTTAAAGCCTTGCCAATGAAACGGCACCAGAACAAGGTTCCGTCGCTGCGTTTAAGCTGAAGAATGTTGTCCGAGCGTTCTCCTCTGGCGAGTACCGGATAACCTTTTTTTCCCAGTTCCTCGTAAACTTCGTCGGAAGGGTAAATGACGCGGGTGGAAGCTCCCTGTATTTGTTCCAGAGGTAGCATTAGCAGTTCTCCGACGCGGGCATTGGCCCATTCGAAGACACGATTGCGCACTAAGGCGATTCCGAGCGTGCAGTTTTCCAGAATAAGTTTCTGAATTGCGCTGATATGACGGATTTCCTCCTCCGCCCGCTTGCGCCCGGTAATGTCGCGGCATACGCAGAAAATCAGTTTCCGGCCTCCAATCACAGCGCCGTTTGAACTAACCTCGACGTCATAAAAACTGCCATCTTTACGGCGGTGCTGCGTTTCCAGAAGATTGCCTGCTGCGTCGGTTTTCCGGAGCATCTCCAACAGTTGCTCCCGCGTCCATTGCGTATCCCAGTCCCAAATATGAAGTTGCAGCGCCTCCGCCGCAGTGTAACCCAGCGCATCGGCATACCGCTTGTTCGCTTCGAACACCTTTCCATCATCGGTAAGAACTACAATTCCATCACGGGATTGCTCCATCAATATCCTCCGCCGGAGCTCTTCGCCCGCCAGCGCATTCTCCGCCTGTTTGCGTTTGGTGATGTCGCGGACGGTTGATTGCAGTACGGTTTTACCTTTATACTCCAGGCGGCTCAGCAACACTTCTGCATAAAATGAAGTACCGTCCAGGCGAGTGTTGATCCATTCAAAAAAATTAGTTCCGTCCCGGTAAGCCTTCTCTATCTGTTTCAGGGCTGTAGTTAAGGAATCTTCGCCGTCAGGCTGGGTTGGCGGGGACAGGTCGCTCGGACTTCGTAAAATAAACTGTTCTCTGGAAGGAAAGCCGAAGAGTTCCAGGGTTGCTTTATTGCAGTCAAAAAAAGTGTTCTGATCCAGCAGCATAATCGCATCTCGCGAAGACTCAAAAAGCGAGCGGTATTCTTCTTCCGACTTATGTAATTTTTCTTCCAGCCGCTCGTGTTCTTTTATTTCATACTTGAGTTGTTTGTTGGCTTGTTCAAGCTTTTGCGCTTCCGCTAAAAACGACGTTTCTGAAACCGTCAGCAGTTCTTCCAGCGCATGAATTTTAGATTCAAGCATTATTACATTTGGTGTTTCCATGGCGGATCCTCCGGTATGATTTTCCGATCAGACGAATACTGAATCATCAAACGGCAGAATCAGCATTTTCACATTCAGCGCCAGAGTATTGAATAAATTAGCGACTTCGTTCGAAATCGGCGTTCTGGAGAAAATTATCACCGCAAATACATTGCCGGAAGGCAGAACGCTGCCAAATCCCAATACTGATTTGATCACATAAGGCTTGACAAAATCCTCCTGTGCTGGAATATACGGACTATTTTCAGCATCGGGAACATGAAAGACGTTAAATGTTTTTTTAGACAGATCCACTAGCAGGGCAGGATCGGGATTTATCACCGTTTCTATATCCAGCCCCATTTGTTTGATGAGATTCCGTATCATCGGAATGCGGGAAACAACCTCTTTGCTGGGCAAGGGAATTGCCTGGTGTCCTTTTGATTTATCCCGGGACTGCCAGGCTGCTTCCACGCCGGCAGTCGCCAGCATGGTCAGGCATTTAAACGAGTCAGACGCCGGCTTTTCCTTCAACAGATTATTGGCGAAATTTTGAAGAGCTTCAGGTAACTGATTCATATCATGCGTTTTGAAAAAGCGAATCAGCACACATGATTTTTTCCCTTGTTCATCGGTAAAGCAGTTGAATAAATACTGGACCAGCGCATTGGCAGCTTCCTCCATGCTTCGGGCATTAGAACCCAAAGACCGGATATGTATTCCGCATTGAATTACATCGCTCATGCTTAAGTTGCTTAAATTATACATTTACCGCCCCTTCGCGCTATTTTGCAAATTTAATTCTGCAAAGTTAATATATTGTTCATTCAGGGGATATGCAAATTCTTTTTTCTGCAGCTGCGCGTTCAATCAGTTTTAATGGATAACATTCTTTAATTCACTGATGTTTTTATTAGTTAGTGATTGTAGAATTTCTAAAGAATGGCGCTATATTCTTGTTCCAGCGGATTCACGTTATTTATGAAAGATTAGCGATACTGGAGTTTAGATGAGAAACTGGCATTTTTTGAAAGCTTTTTGTCTGATACTGACGGCGATGCTGCTGTGGTCTCTGCCTTTGCGGGCGGGATTTATTGAACAGCGGGACGGCAGGACAATCATTCATGTGAAAGCCGCCTATCTGCCCGACCCTAACAACCCGGAGACTTCCCAGCGAGCTCAAGTCGAAGCGGTTAAAGCATTTGTTAAAGATTTTCCTAAAATATTTGCCCAGAAATACCGCTCCATATATAAATCAGACCCGCAGAAATACGGGGATTATGACTGGGATAAGGTTGAGATTCAGCTCGATAAATTTTCAGCGATTCTGGTGGAAGGGGTGGAAACCGATCTGCTGGCGATTGCCGGAGGCATGGCGCCGGACATCCTGTATATAAATTTTCGCAAGTCGGATAATTATATCCGCAACGGCTTTCTGTATCCGCTGGACGAATATTACCGGACACTGTCCAAAGAGGAAATAAATTCCCGGATCAACAGCAAAATATGGCCGGTGATTGACCGCAGGGGCCCGGACGGCAAAAAGCATATCTGGGCGCTGCCGTTTGACGGAGCTCTGGGCAAAGTATTGGTGTTCCGCAAAGACTTGTTTGATGAGCGCGGTATTCCATATCCTGATGAAAACTGGAACTGGGAAGATTTTTACAACACATGCAAAAAGATAACTGACCCGGCCAAAGGCATCTATGGCGTCAGTATGAGGCGCGGCAAGGACGAATCATGGAACTGGTGCACTTTTCTCTGGTCTGCCGGCGGTGAGGTCATGGAATATGATCCAGCAACTGAACGCTGGAAATGTATGTTTGATTCTGATGCCGCGGTGAAGGCGCTGGATTTCTATACCAGATTGAGTGCGGAAAAGTGGATTGACAAGACTGGCAGGGTCCGGCGCGGTTATGTTTATAAAGATGCCCGTGATTCCAGCGCAAAATGGATGCGCGGCGAAATTGCCATGAGTTTTGATTATGTTGATGAGAAGATGCTTTCCATAATCAATCCGGAAACTACCGGGATGGCCCCGGTGCCGAAAGGCCCGGGCGGACATCGCGGCGCCGAACTCAACAGCAGAATGTTCGGTCTTTTCGCGGATATCAGGCAGCCCGCAGTTAGAGATGCCGCCTGGGAATATATGCTTTACTGGGACAGTAAAAAGGCTATGGAGATTAAGACCCGCGTGATGGTTGAAGGCGGATATGGCCGTTTCGTCAATCCCAAATATCTGAAAATGTTCGGATATCACGATATCATCCGGCTGGCTCCGAAAAGCTGGGCGCGTACATTTGAAGTTGCCATCGAGACCGGAAAACCTGAACCTTACGGGAAAAACAGTAACTTCGCGTATGAACAGATGTCTATTCCGATACATATGTCGGAGCAGAGAGAGTTGTCTGACGAACTGCCGGAGGCGGGAACTCCTGAAAGAACTGCGGAATTGAAAGCGATTCTTCAGGATGCCTGCGCGGAAGCCAATGAGATCATGATCGGCAATGTTTCTGATAAAGACCGGTTCAGCCGTCGCGTGCTGGCATGTGTGGTTCTGACCGGGATTGCGCTTGCTTTCGGTTTTGTATTCAAAAAGATATTCAATGTGTTTTCCCCGGAGGATGAGTCTACCAGAAAAGGGAGATGGCAATTCCGCAGATTCCGCTGGGCCTATATACTGCTGGTACCGGCAGTGCTGACAGTTGTGCTGTGGCATTATGTGCCGCTGGCGCGGGGGGCATATATGGCCTTTTTTGATTACAAGCTGCTCGGCGACTCCATCTGTGTCGGAGTTGACAACTTCGGCGATATGCTGGTCGACGGCCGCTGGTGGATGTCGTTTTATAATGCAGTACGTTACAGTTTCCTGATTCTGGTAATGACTTTTCTGCCGCCGGTCATTCTGGCGGTGCTGCTGGATGAAGTGCCCAAAGGGAAAATGCTTTTCAGGATTGTTTTTTATCTGCCGGCTGTTATTACCGGACTGGTTTCAATGGTGCTGTGGAAACAGTTCTATGAGGATTCCGAAGCCGGAATGCTGAATCGGATTGTGCTGAGCATTCCAGCCTGGGGTTTTATCCTTGCCGGTCTTGTTATTCTGCTGATCTGCCTGGCATTCGCGAACCGTTTCCGGTTTTACGGCATGTGGCTACCGATGCTGCTTTTTGTTGTTGCCGGAGGCTTGCTGTTCGTAACTTTTGCCGGGATGGCCCAGCCGATCATGATGCATGGCGGCGAGACCTGGCTGGCGTCAATCAAGCAATGGGGGCCGCGGTTATTTCAGTGTACGCCGGAGCCATACCGCTGGCTGTCCGATCCGGATACCGCGATGGTCTCGTGCATTCTGCCGATGTTGTGGGCCGGCATGGGGCCGGGATGCCTGATTTATCTGGCGGCAATGAAAGGAATTCCGGACGATTACTTTGAGGCTGCCGATATTGACGGTGCGACATTTATTGATAAATTGATATTTATAGTTTTTCCAATGCTGAAAGTATTGCTGATCATTAATTTTATCGGTGCGTTCATTGGTTCCTGGTACAGCTCCGCTGACAATATTCTGGCGATGACCGGCGGCGGCGCAAATACTGAAACTGCCGCGCTGCATATCTGGTTTACGGCGTTTACTTATCTTAAGTTCGGCCCTGCCGCGGCGATGGCCTGGATGCTGGGTTTCATCCTGATTGGTTTCACCATCCATCAGCTTAAAATCCTGTCCAAAGTAGAATTTAAAACAACGGGTAAACAATAAAGGTTATCGCATGGGCATGATTTCTGAAATCGGACGCAAGGCTTTCAAGGTCAGATTGCTGCTTGGCGCGATCTATTGCTGTCTGCTGTTCGGTTCTGTTTTCATGATTTATCCTTTCTGGCTGATGCTGAGCGGAACTTCCAAGAGCGGCGTGGATGTCAGGGAAAGCGCCATTATCCCATCTTTTATTATTGATAAAGACGCCTTTTACCGCAAAGGCATTGAAGCGTTGTTCAATGAAAGCAGTATGACTTTTCAGGCTACCTATTCTGAAGTTTCCGGCGATTTTCAGAAAATCCAGATCCCCGTGAAAATAAGATATAAGTTTCTCGATGAATGGGGCGATTTCATTAAAAGTAAAAATTACCCGTTTTACTATTACGGTGTCGGTTATACCGGAGTGTATGTGTCCGGAGGCACCAACCCCATGCTCATGCGCGAGTTCAAATACCGTATTTACCATAGGTACGAAGGCGGGATTGAGAAGATGAACGGGGAGCTCGGAACTGATTTTGTCGCCTGGAACGCTTTTCGCCTGAGTTCCCAGCCTTATCTGGAACGGCGCTGTATGCCGGATGCCATGTCCAAATTCAATAAGCGCTTCTATGAATTTTGCGCGGAACAGCCTTTTGAATATCGTTTTTATTACAGCCCGGAAGGTTTTTACAAAACCATTTATCTGATGACCCATTATACCAGAAATATTGAAGCTTACAATCAGGCCCATGCGACCAGCTATTCTTCCTGGGATCAGATCAAGTTTCCGCGCACTTATCCGGCGGACAAAAGCCGTTACACTGACTTGGAACGCACTGACTGGGCGGATTATGTCAGAAACGTGCTCAATCTTTTCTGGATTCGCGCTGACAGCAAGGCGCTGCCAGTTTATCATGAGTATCTTCAATCCAAATATCCGGATATAGCCGAATTGAACCGCCTTTACGGGTCGAATTACAAATTGCATTCCGAGATTCCGCTGGTTGAGGAAGTGCCTTTTTTCGGTTCCAGACTCTCCGACTGGGCTTCGTTTATTCAGGGATGGTATAATCCGTTGACGAACCGGCTGTACCAGCTGCCGCTGGAAATGACTTATATCAACAGTACGGAATTTGACTTCCGCGATCACCTGAAGGCTAAATTCGGTACGCTTAATGCGGTCAATAAAGAATTCGCCACATCATTCCGGGACTGGCTGGATATTTTTCCGCCGCAGCGGGAATATCATTGTTATTACCTGTTGAAAGACCGTACTGCGATGACATGGGAATTCATCAAGCGCAACTTTGTCACTGTGGCAGATTACATTCTGCTTCACGGCCGCGGCGTTTTGAATACTTTTATTTACTGCGCCATTGCGGTTCTCTGTTCGCTTATTGTGAATCCGCTCGCGGCATATGCGCTCAGCCGTTACCGGCCGCCTTCCAGCTATAAAGTGCTTTTGTTCCTGATGCTGACCATGGCATTTCCGCCGATGGTGACTCAGATTCCCAATTTTCTGCTGCTCCGTGAACTTAATCTGCTCAATACGTTTGCCGCGCTGATTCTGCCGGCCATGGCCAACGGTTATTCCATTTTCCTGCTCAAAGGTTTTTTTGATTCATTGCCGCAGGATATTTATGAAAGCGCGGAAATTGACGGCGCCGGCGAATTCCGGGTATTTTTCCTAATCACGATGAGTCTGTCAAAACCAATTCTGGCAGTTATCGCGCTGAATGCCTTTCTGGCCGCGTACTCGAATTTCATGATGGCGATGCTGGTCTGCCAGGACCAGAATATGTGGACTCTGATGCCGTGGCTTTACCAGCTTCAGAATACCAGCTGCACCGGAATTATCTTATCTTCTCTGATTATTGCGGCGATTCCCACGTTTATTATTTTTACTTTCTGCCAGAACATCATTATGCGCGGCCTGATTCTGCCGGTGGAGAAGTAACTCCATGAAATTAAATATTAAATTATTGACGGGGGTGTTAGCTCTCGCGGCGGTTATGCTTTCCGCTCAGGACATGCCGATTGATGAACAGAATAAAGCTTTCGCTGAAAAATGGGCTGCTGTCGCATCGGAGCTGGAGCATCTCAATCCCGGCTGGAATGCCAGTGAGAACGTTGAGTTTTTTGAACAAAAAAACGACCGCAGAAATATTGTTTCGCCGAGGAGCAGGACTGCAGCGGTTAACGGGGTTGAATTGATCGGAGAAAAATTGCAGAACATATCGCCGTTGTGTGCGCTGCCGGTACAGAATCTGGCCTTCAGCAATTGTAAAATCGCGAATCTGGCGGAATTGGGTAAAATGGACCTGGAAAACCTCTGGCTTATTGATAGCGAGGCTAAAACCGATTCCCTGAACAAAATAAAGATAAAAGGCCTCTACTGGGAGGGAAAAAATTTCGGCAATAAAGACCTTGTCCTGCTGCCGCCAACTCTGGAAACTCTGTATTTGAAAAATACCGCGGTCACTAGTCTGAATTTCAAAACTGATGCTAAAATCAAGCGGCTATCCTTGATTGCCAATGCCGGACTGGCGGACTATGCTCCTTTGAAAGAATTCCGGCAATTGACTGCGCTGGCGGTAAAAGACCAGCCTCAATTAAAAAACATTAATTTTTTGCCTGCATTGAATCAGTTGGAGGAACTCGCGCTGAACAGTACCGCCGTCAACAATCTTGATTTGCTGAAAGGACGGACATTTAATATTTTAAACATTCGCGATTGTCCGTTGTACCAGCTGGATGTGCTGGGTTCGCTGAAAATCAATAATCTGACCATCGGCGAAATGCATATAAGTGCAATTCCGGATTTGGGTAACAGTGGTTTGGAAACTTTGACGATTGTGAATATGCCGGTAAAAACGCTTGATTTTATCGAAGCCCTGCAATTGAAGACATTGAACCTGGTCAATACGCAGGTCAAGGACATCTCGATCATCAATGATATGCCGGTTGCCAGCCTTAATATTCAAAGCAGCCCGGTTGATAATATTTCATGGCTGGATGGCAGGAAGCTTGACTTTCTGGACCTGTCGCACACGCCGGCCGGCAAAAAGGAATTGCCTAAAAACATGAAAGTAAAAAAGCTGATTAACATCCGGACCGGCCCTGAAATTAATAATTTTTGATGTGAGATATATACTGGTTTTTCATAGGTTATGCTCCGTCATAACCTGGTTCAGGTGTTTTGCCGGCGGACTTGCCCGCCAGGGAGAACTGGAAAACCGGAACGTGACGTTTTGTGTCTTCACTTTTTTTTTCAGTTTGAGCTAATATATTACTTGAAGCAAATGGAGAAAGCAATGAGTTCCAATGATGATTTTTTTATAAATTTTGACGCGAAAACGCTGTCGGAAGCCGATCTGGTCCAGCTGATTGAATATCACAATCGCTGTTACTGGGAAAAAGGTGAACAGGAGATTTCCGACGAACGTTATGACGAACTGTTGCGGGCGCTGGAAAAGATCAATCCCGAACACCCGCTGGTGCTGGCGGTCCACGCTCCGGTTGTTGCCGGTACCGGCAAGGTGACTCACGTCAGGCCGATGCTGTCGCTGAATAAAGCTTATTCGCTGGAGGAAGTGCTCGAGTGGGCCGGCAAATACATCCGCAACGAAGACGAACTGCTGCTGATCCAGCCGAAATATGACGGCATTTCCGCAAATTTTGGCAACGGCACGCTGGCTACTCGCGGCGATGGCGAAACCGGTGAAAATATCTCGGATAAAATACCGCTGATCGAGTTGGAAACAACGAACTACAAGGGTGCTTTAAACCGCCCGGTGCGCGGCGAGATCGTTATCCGTGACGACGATTTTAAGACCATTTATTCGCACATCGTCCGGAAGGGCGGCGGTGCTTATAAAAACTCCCGCAACGCGGTCGCCGGAATCATGGGACTGAAGGATATTTCCGATATGCTTCGCCAGCGGGCTAAACTTACGCTGGTTGATTACGAGATGATTTCATATTCGATCCTGTTTAAACAATTACGCGCTGAATGGCCGCGGATTGTCGCGGAGATTGAAACGCTGCCGTATCCGATGGACGGGATTGTGATCAAACTGGCGGATGCAGCTTACAGCGATTCGCTGGGTAATACCGCGCATCATCCGCGCGGCCAGATCGCCTTCAAGTTCAGCGGCATCCGCCGGGAAAGCCCGCTGCTGAATGTCCAGTGGAGTTTCGGTAAAAACTGCCTGACGCCGGTTGCCGAAATTGAACCGGTGGACATCGGCGGCATCACCATCCGTCACGCCAGTTTGCATAATGCGCAGAATATTATTGACCGCGACATCCATATCGGCGACACGGTCACGGTGGAGCGTGCCGGCGACGTCATTCCGTATATCGTCAGCGCCAGACCCGGCGACAACCGCAAAGTCGCGATGATCGAGCGCTGTCCGTGCTGCGACACTGTGCTGCAGCGCAGCGGTCCGGAACTCTGCTGTCCGAACCCGGATTGCTTTGAAACCCGGGTCCAGCGGCTTTGCGCCTCCGTTAAAAATATCGGCATCGAGCGTCTTGGCGAGCCAAATATCCGCCGCATGATGCAGGTGCTGGGGGTGCGCACGCTGAAAGACATCTTCAATTTGAGTATGATCGACATCCTGAAACTTGAAGGTTTTAAAGAAAAATCTGCTTCGAACCTGTTGCGTGAAATTGCCGCCGCCCGCAGCGTTAACGATTTTCAGGTGCTTGCCGCGCTCAATATCCCGAATATCGGCGTCAACGTCGCCAAGGCGATTCTAGCCGGATACACCATTCTGGAACTCAGTGGTTTGTCGATCGAAAAACTATCTGAGATCAATGGAATAGGCCCGGAACGCGCCGGAGCCATTTTTCGCGAACTTGCCGCCCAGCAGGATTTCCTGAATGAACTGCTGGAATGTGTGGAGGTAAAGCAGACCAAAGGTGTCAGCAGCGCCAATCTGCCGAAGATATGTTTCACCGGCAAAATGCCGGAGCAGCGCAGTTATTATGAAGAACTCGCCAGGCAGAAGGGATTCGAACCGGTTGACGCCGTAACGCAGGAGCTGTCGTTGCTGGTGGCCGCTGACGTCAGCGCCGCCGGCGGCAAACTGGACAAAGCCAGAAAAGCCGACATCCAGATCATTTCTCTGGATGACTGGCTGAAGTCCGGCAATACCGTTCCCGCCGCGCCAGAACCGGAGCCGGTTGCAACCGAAGATTCATCAACCGGCATCCCGAAAGAGCAGGGATTCTTTAATTTTTGAGAATCTGAGGACACGGGGAAAAAGAATACAGTTCAACCACGAAAGACATAGCGCGGCATAGCCGCAACCAAAATGTTTAACAGGGATGGACAGGATATGCAGGATAAGAGAAGGTAACTTCATCCCGCAGGCGCGGGAGCATGAAGGGAGTGAAGTAAAACCTGGGAGCGCCGGTCGTCTGACCGGCTTTATGCATTTCGCCTTTGGTGACCAATCCCGCGACTGCGGGATCCAAAATGTTTTGTTGTAGCGCTGTCCAGCCAGGACGGTCTTGGTCTGAGATGTCCAGAATGAAGTTCTCGTGTCCCCAATCGAACGGTTGATTGTAGCCGGCATTGTTACTGTCCATGTAAAAAGGCAGGCATGCGGCATGGACAAAACCGTTCTGTACAACGAGTGTGCAAGATGTCCGGAATCATTAAAAACCGTTCTGAAATGGGTTTGTTTTCGGTGACGGACTGGAAACATAAAGGATTAAGGGCTATATTTTAACAATGAATAAATCATTAATATTAAAAACGTTTCCCGCCTGCCGGGGAAAAACCTAAGGATAACAAGTGAGTACATCTGACAGTAAGGCGGCATTGTCTTTAAACCGTAAAAAAATATTCAGACTGGTTATTCCGGGCTTTCCGACTTTTAACATATATTCCAGTGTTGCCCGTTATACTACTGCGCTGGGGCCGGTGATGATAGCTACGGTTATCAGCAAACTGCCGGGCTGGGAAGTCGAAGTGATTGACGAAAATAATTATCACCGCCGCGGTCCGAAAGACGATTCAAGCAGACCTGACCATGCGGCCTTGCAGGCCATCCGCCGAGCGGATGTGGTCGGTTTTTACGGTGGATTGACCAGTACCATTCCCCGGCTTTACGAGATTTCCAAATTTTATAAGGAGCAGGGTGCGATTACGCTTGCCGGCGGCCAGCATTTTGTGGATGACAATCTGCGCGAAGGCCTTGATCACGGTATTGACTATCTGGTAATCGGGGAAGGGGAGATTACGATCCGGGAATTGATGGATGCACTCATTGCCGGCGACGATCTGGAAAAAGTTGAAGGCATCGCTTTTTACCGCGATGGCGAACTGATTAAAACCTCGACCAGAGAAGACATAAAAGACATTGACCAGTTGCCGCTGCCGGATTTTTCGCTGTTACGTCACGCCAAGATCAATTTGTATCCGGTGAGCTGGGAACGCGGCTGCGGGATGCAGTGCGAGTTCTGTACGGTGAAAGGCCGGGTGCGCTGTCCGTCGCCGGATTATGTTATGAACCAGATTACCTCGCTGTTTGAACGGTTTAATGCGACATATTTTTTTATTGTTGACGACCTTTTCGGACAGAATCGTTTGCTGGCGCTGGATTTCTGCGAACGGCTGAGGAAATATCAGGAGACCATGGGGGTCAAGTTCTTCATTACGGTTCAGATTCGTCTGGATAAGGCGAAAGACTTTGAATTGCTTAAGGCAATGCAGAAGGCAAGTGTCCGAGTTGTGGCGATCGGGTATGAATCGCCGATTCCGGAAGAGCTCAAGGCCATGAACAAGAAGCTTCATCCTGACGAGATGATTGCCAATACCAAAATTTTTCATAAAGCCGGGTTTATGGTTCACGGCATGTTTATTTTCGGTTATCCCGCCAGAGAAGGGCAGTTCTTCACCATGTCGGCCGATGACCGGATCAAGGCATTCTGGAAGTTTATCCGGAAAGCCCGGATAGACACCATTCAGATCTTGCTGCCGGTGCCGCTGCCGGGGACAGAGCTGACCAAACGGTTGAGTGACGCCGGCCGGGTTTTCCCGAAAGAGACCATCGGCTGGGAATATTACGACGGAAATTTTCCGTTGTTTACGCCGGATTATCCGCTTACCGCGGAAGATATGCATGTGGCCAACAAAACTATAATGGCCCGTTTTTACCAGTTTAGTTATGTTTTTGCCATCGGATTGGACTTTCTGCTGTTCCCGATGATTCTGTTCCCGTTCTTCAACGTGAAAGACGGCTGGCGCAAGTGGTATCATTCATGGCGTAACAATGTCTGGCGTTTTATCGGCTGGAATATTCTGCGCAAATGGATGTCGAACCGCAATAAGGACAACTTTGCCGCAAAGCTGGAAGCCGCAGGAAAAAATCTGCCGCCCAATATCAAGGGAATAACGGCTGATAAATAAGACTGAGCCAATTTGGTCTGTAAACCGCAGTTGAACAACTAAATTTTTAGTTACTGCGGTTTATAGAAGCAATAATGAAACGCGACAAATGAAATAAGTCAACCGCAAGACGCTCGTCCAGCGCCTGCGCCTGCGGGATTACGATCTTTCGAGTTTTAATTCGCCATCTTCGAGGCCTTCGATACCCTGGTATCGGCAGCCTCTAAAAATCTTCGCAATCTATGTTAAATTTCCCGACGTGCAGAGTATAACTTGTTTGTAATAAACAAGTTTTTTTATGGAGTCTTAAGATATTTTTTCATGCTGTTCTGCTGGTTCTTCGTGGGATTCTCCAGGAGAAAGAAAACGACGTTGTCGGCGAATTCCTGGCTCAAGGTTATCCCCATATGCGCCGCGTTTAAATGCACAACAGTCTGCCATTTAATTGGGGATTGCATAAATGGAGTCCATTTGCGTCCTTCACGTTCGTCCAGGCGGGCGCTTGATGCCAGCACTTTGCCATCGCCGGCTTCGTAGTCAGTGACTTTATATGTGCCGTTACTCCGGTCAACTGCCGCCGCGCGTCTGGTCGGAACCGCATCTCCAAGAAACAAGTACAAGTTCACGTCGTCCGGCGGGGCGGCGTCAACTCTCAGCGCATCGGTGAATTGTTTAGCGCGTTTGAGACATTTGTTCAGGTGGTCAAGGGCGATGGCCCGCCTTTCCTCCTGAGTTTTTATATCCGGCATTATTTTCTTAAGGATTTCGTCATTATTAGGGTCGGCCAAACCCCACTTGTTCTTGATCCATTCCTGCGGGTCAAATAGGTTGACAGCTTTGCCATTGGGATCGTCGGCATAAACAACTGATCTGGTGCTGTTCAAAGGCAGCATCTGGTAGTAGGTCGGAAATGTTCCGATAACGGCAGTAGGATAAACCGGTGCTTGAGGTTCAATCTGGAGTCCTCTGGTCAGTTCGACGAACGTATCGAGATATCCGGCGTTGGGGGTGCCGACAATGACCAGTTTGTCTATGTAATTGCTGCCGAACCAGTCGAGTTTCGGCATCGAGCC
The DNA here is from genome assembly GCA_903863035.1 of uncultured Lentisphaeria bacterium. Taxonomy (GTDB): domain Bacteria; phylum Verrucomicrobiota; class Lentisphaeria; order Victivallales; family Victivallaceae; genus CAIPAT01. Next base: position 5,969 of record CAIPAT010000017.1, on the reverse strand, counting down.
GTCAGCCGGCAGATCCTGATTGCCGTAACGCAGATAGTAACGGGAGACCATGCCGCCCATGGAATGAGCTATGACATCGAATTGTACGTTATAGTTGTCAATGCCGTACAGCTTTTTATATTCCTGCTGGATATATGCTCTTTTCTGCAGGATGAACTCGTGTAGTCTGGCCGCATTTTCCGGGATATCGCGCCGCCAGTCGTAATAGAAGGTGAATAGCGAGTTGAAATGCTTGTTTTTCGGCAGCGGTTTGCCTTCCTGATTATATCCGGCTTCTCTCAACATGTCCAGCATCTTATTGTATGCGTTGACATCGAATTGCATGCCCAGTACCTTGACGGTAAAGCTTTCCAGCATTTCACTGGCATATATATGGTCTTTAAGTTCTTTCAATGTCTTGTCTTTAGCCATGGGCAGAGCAAGCTGGCGCAGCTGATAATCGGCAAACCCGGAGACCGTTTCACGTCCGGTCATATACCCCCAGACGGTATCGCCTGTCGTGGCGCTTTTCAACCTTGCTCCAAGAAAACCATGAACTACGATAACCGGATTGCGATATATTCCCTCATAAGCCATTGAATTTTTTGCAATAGTGCTGTAAAGCGGTCTGTCATAAACCGCGGCCGAGTTATATGAACCGGTGGAGGGGTCGGTAGATGAACAACCAAAGGACAGGACTACAAACAGCGCAGTCAGTGATGTAAAAAGAGCGTTTTTTATGATAGACATAAAATCTCCGTTATAAATTTGTTAAGAATAGTTAAAATACAGCATTGTTCACAGTTTTCAACAGAAACCGGATCATTTCATTAAAACTGAATACTAAACGGTCTTTAGCTTTCTAGTGCGCCAAGTGATTTCAGGTCGGATTCCAGTTCGTCCGCGTCAAATACCTTGCCCGGACGCCATTGCCCGTTGAATTCCAGCGTTGGAATAACCCAGTCGTCACCGCCGTTGATATCAATGATTTTCCTTATAAGTTCTCCGCCTTCAGCATCAATCTCGTCAATATTATGGTACTGAAATTCCACGTTATGTGCTTTCAGCCATGCGACAGTATTACGGCAGTGCGGACACCATTCGGCAGCATAAACGTTTAACATTTTTACTCCACGGTAAGTTATTCTTTGATTCCGGTATTCTCTATTTTGCAGTATAGATATCTCGAAGTAACCGGGATAATCTATGTCATAAGTTTTGGCATTTCAAGAACTTACTGGATTTAAATCTAGAGTTTCAAGGATTGCAGCGTCTTTTAATTCCATGAGCCTGGATTTCAACTTGACAATATGCCTGTTCAATCGTATAATTAAACTGCGCAGTTGAATTGTCTCCTTAATATTTGCAGCTGGAAATTTATTATGTCTGTCAGAAAAAATGGCGAAGAAACCCGGCGCAGGATTCTTGAAGTCGCAGGCGACGTGTTTGGCGAAAAAGGCTATCGCGATGCCACTCACGCGGAGATATGCCGGCGCAGCGGAGCAAATACTGCCGCGATCAATTATCATTTCCGGAGCAAGGAAAATCTGTATATCGAAGCCTGGCAGACGGCATTTCATGATTCATTGAAAGCCTGCCCTCCTGATGGAGGAATTGCTCCCGATGCATCTGCTGAAGAGCGGCTCCGCGGACGGATAAATTCGATTATCCGGCGAGTGGCCGACCCTAATAATAAATCTTTTGAAATCATACACCGCGAAATGGTCAATCCGACCGGATTATTGTCTGCGGCCATGGAGGAATCAATTGAACCCGTCCGCAAAGGGATGGAAGAGGTTATCCGTGAATTGCTGGGCAGAAAAGCGTCATTGCGGCAGGTCGGACTCTGTCTGACGAGTATTTTAGCTCAATGTCTGCATTCTGTTTTGCGTGAACGGCATACCGGAAACCTGAAAGCGGCAGCACGTCCTTCCAGGGTTGACCCGCAGGAGATGGCGGATCATATAACCGCTTTCAGCCTGGCCGGGATTGACGCAATCAGGCGGCAGGCGGAAAGCGGCAAAATATCTTGAGGAGAGGTCGTTTATTGTAACTGACGAAGTATTAAACTGAATGCCCATGCCGGGCTGAAATATTTATAATAATTCAATATTGAGGTAACTTTATGAAACACTGGCTGATCATTACAATTTCTATGCTTACACTTGGAGGCGGCATTGCCGTTGGAATATGGTACAGCCGCGGAGGTTTATCCGACAATGGCGTATCCTATCGGACTGCAAAAGTGCAGAGCGGTGATCTGGTGGCGGGGATAAATGCCACTGGAACGATCGAACCGGAGGAGGTAATCAATGTCGGCGCCCAGATTGCCGGGCAGATACTGAGTTTCGGCAAGGATAAAAATGGAAAGACTATAGATTATGGTTCGGAAGTGGAGGAAGGCACAGTTCTGGCCCGGATTGATGATATAATGTATGCGGCGGAACTGCTCCAGTCGGAAGCCCAGGTGCGGCTGGCCCAGGCCTCGGCACTGCGGGCTGAAGCCGACCTTAAGCAGATTATTGCCAAGCTGGACCTTGCTCAGCGCGACTGGGCCCGCGCCCAGAAACTGCGGCCTTCCCAGGCGCTTGCCGAGTCCGCTTACGATTCGTTCAAGTCAGCGCTGGACTCCGCCATCGCCAGCAAGGCCGTTGGGGAAGCTGCTATCCTGCAGGCAAAGGCGTCGATTGCTTCATCTGAAGCCATGCTGCAGAAAGCCCGGCGGAATCTGAGTTATTGCACCATTAAATCTCCGGTCAACGGGATTGTCATTGACCGCCGGGTCAATATCGGGCAGACGGTGGTAGCCAGCCTCAATGCCCCGAGCCTTTTCCTGATTGCCAAAGACCTTAGACGTATGCAGGTATGGGTGTCGGTCAACGAGGCCGACATCGGCAAAATCCGACCCGGGCAGCCGGTGACCTTTACGGTTGACGCGTTTCCCGGCGAAGTGTTCAAGGGAGAGGTCGGAAAAATCCGGCTGAACGCCTCAATGACGCAAAACGTCGTGACTTTTACGGTCGAAGTCATTACCGATAATTCCAGCGGAAAACTGCTGCCGTATCTTACCGCCAGCGTGCAGTTTGAGCTGGCCAGGCGCAGCGACGTCCTGCAGGTGCCGAACTCCGCATTGCGCTGGATCCCGAAAATAGAACAAGTGCCGCCACAGTTCCAGAATTTGACGGCCGCCGGCGGTGAAACACCGGACAACGGCAAAGACAAAGGCAAGGGCAGGAAAAAGCGCGGCGAGAAGTCGGAAGAACAGAAGCCCGGCCTGGTCTGGGTACAGTACGGCGACCTGTTGAAACCGCTCAAAGTCAATGTCGGCATTACCAACGGCTCAACGACGGAAGTCAGCGGCGATGAGATCAAAGACGGCATGGAAGTAATTGTCGGACAGCGGGTCGCGGAAAAAGGCAAGCCCGCCACCACCAACCCGTTTACCCCTCAGCTAGGCAACAGGAGAAGATGAACCTTATCGAACTCAAAGATATCAGAAAAACATACCACCTGGGCGAAATTGACGTCCCGGTACTGAAAGGTGTGTCAATGGCTGTCGCCGGCGGCGAGCTGGTTGCCCTGATGGGCGCTTCCGGTTCGGGCAAAAGCACTCTGATGAATATTCTCGGCTGCCTGGACCGGCCAAGTTCCGGTGAATACTGGCTGGACGGACAGGAGGTCTCCAGCTATTCCAACGACCAGCGGGCGATGGTCCGCAACCGGAAGATCGGCTTTGTCTTTCAGAGCTTCAATCTGCTTTCACGAACCAGTGCGCTGGAAAATGTCACCATGCCGCTGACTTATACTGCTGACTTCCTGACCCCGAAAGAACGGCATGAACGGGGGATGGCAATGCTTGCCCGCGTCGGCCTGGATGACCGCAGCCATCATCATCCGTCCCAGCTTTCCGGCGGACAGCAGCAGCGGGTGGCGATTGCCAGGGCGCTGATTAATAATCCGCCGGTGCTTTTCGCCGACGAGCCTACCGGCAATCTCGATTCGAAGACCAGCGAGGAAGTTCTGCGGATGTTCAAACAGCTTAATGAGCATGACGGTATTACTATCATTCTGGTTACCCATGACGTCACCGTCGCTAATCACGCCCGGCGCACTATCCATATCCATGACGGCTTGATTGTGGACGGGGCATACAGCCATAGCCTGGCACCTGAACCGGACGGAGGCAAAATATGAAATTGCAGGGAACCCTGCATACCGCGATGCGCGCGTTGTGCCGCAACCCGATGCGGGCATTGCTGACCACTCTGGGTATCGTTATCGGTATCGGGGCGGTTATTGCCATGATGGAAATCGGACAGGGGTCGTCCGCCGCCATTCAGAAATCCATTACCAGCATGGGTGCCAACAACCTGCTGGTTCTGCCGGGAACTGCTTCCTCCGGCGGCGTTAGTTTCGGCGCCGGCAGCACCATGACGCTGACCCCGGGCGATTATGAAGCGATTGTCCGCGACTGCCCGGCGGTTCGTTGCGGTGCGCCGATTGTCCGCGCCAGGACTCAGCTGGTTTACAGCGGCCGCAACTGGGTACCGCAATCAATGAGCGGCTCGACTCCGTCTCTGCTGGAAGTACAGCTATGGAAAGACCTGGCCGAAGGCGAATGCTTTTCCGAGCGCGACGTGCTTAACGCCAACCGGGTCTGCCTGGTCGGACAGACTATTGCCCGCGAACTTTTTCAGGGTGAAGATCCCATCGGCAAAGAACTGCGCATCAAGAATGTCGCATTCAAGGTTATCGGAGTCTTGAGCCAGAAAGGGGCGAATATGGTCGGCATGGACCAGGACGACATCGTGATCGCGCCGTGGACCAGCATCAAATTCCGGGTAAGCGGCTCTAGTCTCGCCAATACCAATCAGAGCAGCAGCGCTGCTGCTTCCTCCCTCAATACTCTCAGCCAGGTTTATCCCAGCAGTCAGCTCGCACTCTATCCGGATAAATCCGATACCCAGATCGCGGATTCGATGCTGACGGTACGGTTTGTCAATGTTGACCAGATTCTCGTCTCCGCAGTGTCCCCTGAAGAAATTCCGGCGGCTATTCAGCAGATGACCGCCGTGCTCCGCGAACGTCACCGGCTGCAACCCGGCGAACCTGATGATTTCAGCATCCGTGACATGACTGAAATGTCCAAAGTGCTGACCTCCACTACCAAATTGATGACCAACCTCCTGCTCTGCGTCGCCATGATCTCGCTCGTGGTCGGCGGTGTCGGCATTATGAATATCATGCTGGTGTCGGTAACGGAGCGCACCCGCGAAATCGGACTGCGCATGGCTGTCGGCGCCAGGGGCAGGGACATTCTCTGGCAGTTTCTCGTCGAAGCCGTCGTGCTCTGCATGATTGGCGGCATAATCGGTATTATTCTTGGCCATGGCGGATCGTTGCTGGTTGAAGCGCTTCTGCACTGGCCGATTGCGACGTCGCCGACAGCAATTGTCTCGGCAGTCGGGGTTTCCGCCACCGTCGGCATTGTTTTCGGTTTCTACCCGGCATGGAAAGCTTCGCGCCTCGACCCAATTGACGCCCTGCGCTACGAATAGCGTCATGGACACTCTTTGAAAAGTTCTAAAATTCTAAAGTTCTAAAATTCTAAAGTTTTGGGATCCAGTTCTATACTCTGCGCGGTTGAAAATTCAACTCCCGCAACTGCGGGCTACCCCATTTTGGACAATTTGGACAAAGCTGTGCAGAAACATCACGTCATTGCGGGACCATTCTCGCACTACGGCATCCAGCAGTTGCGGGACTAACCCGAGAGTTAGCAAGACACAGAGAAATCCATGCTTTCCGGTTTCACGGTTTCACGGTTTTACGGTTTTACGGTTTTACGGTTTTACGGTTTGACTGTAATACCGTTAAGCTGTAATGCCGTAATACCGCTTTATTCTGTCTCCTGACTCCTGTCTCCTGACTTCTCTCTTTCCACATTCTGGACATCTTGGACATACCTTGTGCAGAAACATCACGTCATT
>CAIPAT010000016.1 GCA_903863035.1 uncultured Lentisphaeria bacterium | reverse complement strand
TAATAGTAGGCATATTTTTCGAGTCCGGCAGATTTTATTTTTTCATAGGCAGCCACCTTGGGATTTATGATTTTCTCCAGCTCCTCGTTTGAAACCGGTTTTGCCGGTCCGTCGGCGGAGAACGTAACAAAATTAATTCTAGCTTTCAATTTTTCGAGATATTCCTGCGCCGGGTAACTGCCGTTGGTATGATAAATATTATTTGGGGAAATACCATAACTCAGCAGAAAATCATAAATATACATTCTCTGTTTTTCTGAAAGCTCTTTATATCCGTACCAGTCGGCGTAATTCTTTTCAAAAAATGAGAATGCAACTTTCAATGAAGAGCGCACGGGCAGAGTAAAATCAAACACCCGCAATTGCAGTTCAACTGTTTTTTCAATCCCGTTGCCGCTGAAACTGATCCTGCCTTTATAGACCCCTGCCGGAGTTCCTGCGGGGACATAAACCCTGAAATATACCGGGACAAAATCGGCTTTGGGGATAATTTGCGGAGCTACGCCGTCTTCGATCATATCAGGAAATGCGCCGGTAAAGTCAACGGGAATATCCGGCGGAGTACTTACAATATCTTGAATGCGACCGAAAGTCACTTGCCTGGAATTGATTACATGCTTGCCGGAGACATGCGTCAAATCAGAGACCTTAACTGCCACATTATCCACGTTTTTATCTGGATTGGCAATCAGTAATGCCTGAAATCCTTCATATTCATTTCCAGCTGCCTGCAACTGAATTTCTCCGGTAGCTGGCGGCAGCAAAGTAACAAAGTCCGGACGCCGTTCAATCCGCCTGGCGGTGGACAGCGCCGCAATTACAAAACCATCAGGGCTGGAGCAGTATTTATTGTAATAACTTTTATACAGCAGATCGTTCAATTTGCGGTCAAGCGCGGCAAAATCTGCCTCGGTTTTATCCGCAGACGGTGCAGGAATCTTTGATAATTTAACTTTCATTTCGTTTATTGCGCCGGCCGGCATCGATGTTTGAGCACCGTATTTTTCAATTTTAACAGTCATACTTTGAATCTTTTCTGCAAGCTCTCTATGGGTATAATCATTCATGCGTTTATTCCATTCATCGATTTCACTTTGCTCTATTGAATTCACTGCGCCACTGATGATTTTAATGTCATCAATCAGGCCGACAAAAGGATAACTCTGAGCGTTAAAACCATCCAGCGCATGGCCGATGTGCAGTGGATAACTGTTTTTAATCAGCTTGCCGCCTGGAACCGGCTTGGCTTGCGCCACCTTGCATTCAACGCCGTTCACCCACAATTTAACAAGATTATTTTTATATGACAGCACAATCCAGAACCACTCATTTTCTTTTAACAACGGGTCTGACATCCAGGCATGCCATTCGTTATCGGCGGTTTTAGTTTTCAGCTCGATTTTGCCGTCTCTGGCATCAAAACAGTAATTGATCAACTCAGGTTTGGATTTACGATAACCTTTGAATAAAATGGTACGGAAGTCCTTAAGCATTGTCGGCCTTATGATACATTTAATCGTAAAGTCATCTTCCAGGGACAGATCATCGGCGTGTTTAGTCTGTACCGAAGTATTCCCACCGTTAAATAATACAGCTTTGTCATCAGGGCTGGCGCTAAGCTCCGCCTGGCTGCCTTCAGCAATAACCGCATTGTGTTTTCCGCAGGCGTCAGCAATATTTTTTCTCGCCGTCGAGTTAAAATTCCAATGTGCAACAATCTCGTCTGCTGTAATATTTCCAGACATAGTCAACATTAAAAATCCCAGAAAGATACTTTGCAATGTTTTCTTCATTTATAGATCAATCCTCATTCAAAAAACGTGATTAATTAATCTAGTGCATTGTGTTATAAAATCTAATTAGAACTGATTACGAGCTCCAAATTGGACAATTGCCGCAGTCAATTCAATACTAAGAATATTATATTCTATCATCCGGCTGCCAGAGAAGTTTACCATCTGCGGTATTACACCTTGGTAAACTGTAACCGGAAATACCGCCTTTTACTGTAATATAGTTGACGCGCCCGCTGGCATACAAAAAGTTTACACCCTTGTTATGGTTGTTAAAACCAACCATATAGTTATAAGGAAGATCCGATCTGTTAAAGCCTACATATATTAGAGGGCTGTTTACTATCCCTATATTGGCAGCGGTTTGGGCACCGGCATCGGTCAAATATGCACATTGATCGGGTTTTCTGAATTCAGTCATTCGCCAGGTGGAGGTAAATAAACCAGCAGGCGCCGGACGAACACCGGACGCAGAGGCTCGGTCAGACCACTGATTTATAAATGCATTTGACGCGTAAGAAGAAGGCCATCCCATGAATGTTGTTTTTACTGTGTCACTAGGACATAGAAATACCATGTTTTTAGGTGCATAACTCGCGTCAGGCCGTCCCCACGCACCGCGCACTCCCAGATTGGCAGCATTGTTTGTATATGCGAAAAGCAACACTTCCGGTTGGCTGTTGGTTGTAGCACTAACGGCTGACGGCATCCATTCGCGGTTGTCATTGAGATACATGCCAAGCGCGGTTCCCAATTGTTTCAGATTGCTCTGACAAGCCGCCTGGCGGGCAGTTCCTCTGGCTTTGCTTAATGCAGGCAGCAGCATTCCTGCCAAAATTGCGATGATGGCGATCACCACGAGGAGTTCGATGAGCGTAAAATTACCTTGTTTACCACTTTTTTCCATTTTAGTACCTTCCGTTTTTTGGTTTAAAGAACTATTGTTTTATTTTAATAAATAGACTTATAAGCCACATTGATTTCTTCAATCATTTCCGCTACTTTGACACGATACTTCAACAGATTGTCCGGATCGCTGGAATAATTATTGACTGCGACTGCCACATCCGGCGGGATTGTCAGCAAGGCAGATGCTTTATCCAGCAGCGCTTGTTTGTCCTGACGATTACTGTTCTTCAATGTTTCAATGCGGTTTTTCAGCATTGTCAGGTATTCATAATCCGCTACTCCGTTCCGGAGATTTTCCAGCCGTAGCGATGGATATATCCGCCCGTCCGGTCCTGGATAAACCAGATTGCCCATGCCATTCTTGCTGACCCGTTTCTGGGTATAAACATGAAC
>CAIPAT010000015.1 GCA_903863035.1 uncultured Lentisphaeria bacterium | reverse complement strand
TAATAGTAGGCATATTTTTCGAGTCCGGCAGATTTTATTTTTTCATAGGCAGCCACCTTGGGATTTATGATTTTCTCCAGCTCCTCGTTTGAAACCGGTTTTGCCGGTCCGTCGGCGGAGAACGTAACAAAATTAATTCTATCCTTCAATTTTTCCAGATATTCCTGCGCCGGGTAACTGCCATTGGTATGATAAATGTTATTGGGAGATATACCATAATTCAGCAGAAAATCATAAATATACGTTTTCTGCTTTTCGGTAAGCGTTTTGCAGCCATACCAGTCGGCGTAGTTCTTTTCAAAAAATGAAAATGCCATTTTCAGTGAAGACCGGGCCGGCAGAGAGAAATCAAACACCCGCAATTGCAGTTCAAGCGAGTTTTTGATGCCATTGCCGCTGAAACTGATCCTGCCTTTATAGACCCCTGCCGGAGTTCCTGCGGGGACATAAACCCTGAAATATACCGGGACAAAATCGGCTTTGGGAATCATTTGCGGCGGCACACCGTCTTCGATCATGTCGGGAATTGCGCCGGTGAAATTAACGGGAATGTCAGGCGGAGTGCTGACAATGTCTTGAATGCGGCCGAAAGTTACTTGCCTGGAGTTGATGATATGCTTGCCGGAAACATGTGCCAGATCGGAAATGTCAATTGTTACATTATCGACATTTTTATCTGGATTTGCAATCAGCAATGCTTGAAATCCTTCGTATTCATTGCCTGCCGCCTGCAATCGGATTTCACTTGTTCCAGGCGGAAGCCGCGTGACAAAGTCAGCACGTCTTTCAATTCGTCTGGCGGTGTCCAGCGCGGCAACTACAAAACCATCGGACTGGGAGCAGTATTTATTATAATAGCTATTAAACAGCACAGAGTTCAACTCACTGTCCAGCGCGGTAAAACCTGCGTCAATTTTATCCGCCGGCATCGCCGCGAGTTTTGATAATTTTGCTTTCATATCGTTTGTCGCGTTGACCGGCATCGATGTTTGAGCACCGTATTTTTCAATTTTAACAGTCATACTTTGAATCTTTTCCGCAAGCTCTCTATGGGTATAATCATTCATGCGTTTATTCCATTCATCGATTTCACTTTGCTCTATTGAATTCACTGCGCCACTGATGATTTTAATGTCATCAATCAATCCGACAAATGGATAACTTTCGGCGTTAAAACTATCCAGCGCATGACCAATATGCAGCGGGTAATTATTTTTAATCAGCTTGCCGCCTGGAACTGGTGCGGCTTGTGCCACTTTGCATTCTTTGCCGTTCACCCACAATTTAACGAGATTATTTTTATATGACAGCACAATCCAAAACCATTCATTCTCTTTTAACACCGGGTCAGATGTCCAGGCATGCCATTCGTTATCAGCTGTTTTTGTTTTCAGTTCAATCTTGCCGTCTCTGGCGTCAAAACAGTAATTGATTAATTCAGGTTTGGATTTACGATAACCTTTGAACAGAATAGTGCGAAAATCTTTAAGCATTGCGGGCTTGATAATACATTTAATTGTAAAATTGTCTTCAAACGCGAGATCATCGGCGTGTTTTGTCTGAATTGAAGTACTTCCTCCATTGAAGCATACAGCTTTTTCATCAGGACTGGCATAAAGTTCCGCCTGACTGCCTTCGGCAATGGCCGCATCGTGTTTACTGCTAGTGTCGGCAATGGTTCTGTTCGCCGTCGAATTAAAATTCCAATGTGCAATAATTTCGTCTGCCGCAATATTTCCTGTCAGTGTGAACATTAAAAGCGCCAGCAAGACGCCGTGCAATATTTTCTTCATGTAGCATCAATCCTTGTTTTAAATTGCGCATCAAATCAGTGATTACATTATTTGAATTTAATATGGAACCGGTCGCTGCCGTCCAGGAACTTGTCGCAACCGATTCCATCTTTTTAAAATATATCTGATATTATATTCTGTCGTCCGGCTGCCAGAAAGTTTTGCCTTCAGCTGTATTACACAGCGGCAGACTGTAAAGGCCCTTGACAGGTCTGTAAGTAACCCGTCCGCTGACATAGAGGAAGTTTACTCCATTGTTATGGTTTTTATAACCAGTCATCCAGGCT
>CAIPAT010000014.1 GCA_903863035.1 uncultured Lentisphaeria bacterium | reverse complement strand
GCGGGATTGCGATCTTTTGAATTTGGATTCGTACCCTTCGAATGCCTTCGATACCACGGTATCGGCGACTTCTCAGAATACGAACCAATCGTCAAAATCTGCGCAATCTATACGCAATTTTTAGCTTTACAGAGTACTAGACTAACGTCCAGCAGTACATAAAACTGGATTTGAGTTAGAATTTCATTCTTAATTCTGGATTCTGTCTTCTGAATTCCTGCAAAACGCGAGTTTTGCAATTGGCTCGTCATATAAATCTATTGGGAATGCAGGCCAGGCGTCTGGGGCTCGAGTGAATGCAAATAATAATCGCTCCGCAGGAGCTGGTGGGTAATTAAGAAAGAACCTTATTAATTATCGCCATTAAATCCGCCTTTTTTATCGGCTTGGCGATGTAAGCATCACAACCGGCCTGCAAGGCTTTCTCTTTTTCTTCCGGTGTTGTATATGCGGTTTGGGCTATAATCGGGATATCCGGGAATTGTTGCTTAATTTTTCTGGCGGCTTCGATTCCATCCATGACTGGCATCTTCAGATCCATCAAAACTAGATTGTATCGGTTTTTTGAAGACAATTCAACGGCTTTCATTCCATTTATGGCGTGGTCGATTCTTTTCACTTTATTTTTTAACAGAATTTCGAGATACAGATAATTGTCCGGCTCGTCTTCGGCAATCAGAATGGTAAGATCCTTCCAATCTTCTTGAAAGGCTTGAGGCAGCGCTTTTTCGCTATGCGACTTGTCGGATTGTTCAACGGGGATGGTGAAATAAAAGCGCGAACCCTGGTTTGGCGCCGAGTTTACTCCAATCTCTCCGCCCAGCAATTCGATTAATTCTTTGGCAATGTTCAAGCCCAGACCGGTTCCGCCTATAGCGGCGGAGATTACTTGTTCTCCACGGTAGAAAGGCTCAAAAATTTGTTTCTGCTCCCGTTCGGAGATACCCATTCCAGTATCTTTTACATAGAATTCAACATTCCTGTTCTGCATATCAAATCCAAGTTCAACTCCCCCTTTGAGTGTATATTTTATGGCGTTTGATACCAGGTTGGCAAGCACCTGCTTTATTTTGTCCGCATCGGACCGGACGATCAGGTTTTTATGCTGCACCGGGATATTTACGGTTAATTCAAGCCCCTTTTTTAAATCAGGAAGGTTAAACATCTGGTAAACATCTGTAACCAGCCCGGCAGGACTGAATTCGGAATTATTTACGGGCAACTTTTCGCTTTGCAGCCTCGACAGGAGCATCACATCATCTATCACCATAAGCAATTGCTCTGAACCTTTCTGTATAATGCCGGCAAAGTAATTCTTTTCATCAGCATCAGCATCCTGCATTAAGTTGGAGAAGCCCATAATGGCATTCATCGGAGTTCTCAGTTCATGTGACATGTTACGCAGAAACGACGATTTCAGGCGGTTGTTTTCTTCGGCTTTTTCTTTTGCCTTAATCAGTTCTTCTTCTCCTCTTTTTCGTTCCGTGATGTCGGTGTGCGTGCCTGTCATGCGCAATGGTTTGCCTGCGGCGTTCCTCGCAACTATTTTGCCTCTTGTAAGAATCCACTTCCAGCCGCCATCCTTTGTCTTCAGTCTTTGTTCGGTGTAGAAAAGCGGGGTGCGCCCTTCGAAATATGCGTCCAGGTCAATTTTAGTTTGTTGTAAATCGTCCGGATAAACTATCTCACTCCAGGTATTCACCGGAATCGTCTCGTCCCGGCTGTACCCCAGTATTTCCTTGCCGCGCGGACTTAAATACATTTCACCGGTTTCCATTTGCACATCCCAGACGCCGTCGTTTGTGCCGTCCAGCGCAAAGCGTAATCTCTCCGTAACCTCCTGGAGGGAATCCTCCGCCTGCTTGTGTTTTTTCTCGGTTTCAATTGATTCCATTGCAAAGCTGATGTCATTGGCGACTTCATCGAGCAGTTCAATTTCTTCCTGATTAAAGAAACGGGGGACAGTGGAATAGAGGGTAAAAGCGCCAATACATTTCCCGAACAGTTTTAACGGCAGTGCAATCGAAGAACGGTATCCGCGCTTTAATGCCTCATCTTTCCATATCGCCATTTGCGGGTCAGTTTCAATATCTTCACAGAAAAAATACCTGCCTGTCCTGATTGCCGTACCGGTTGGACCGCGCCCTTCCGGAGTATCATTTATAGAAATCACTTTAATTGCTGCTAAATATCCATCTTCAAACCCTGCAAAGGCAACCGGTTTAACCAGCATTGTTTCTTCATCAATCAACCCTGCCCAGGCCATGCGCAGTTTCCCGAATTCGATTGCGATGCGGCAGGCTTCTCCAAGCAGTTCATCCTTATCTTTCACGCGTACAATCGTCTGATTAATCTGACTGATGACCGCATATACACGGTTTGCCTGTAAGATTTTATCATCTGCCAGTTTGCGTGCATTGATATCCAGGCAATGTCCGATATATCCAATGAATTCTCCTTTGCTGCTGTAGCGCGGAGTGCCGTTATCCTGAATCCAGCGGTATTCCCCTCCGGCATGGCGTAAACGGTATTCCATACTAAATTTTTCACGACGGTTAAATGCAGCCGCATAAATTTCAATACATTGCTGTAAATCATCGGGGTGTACGCCTTCAGTCCAGCCGTCGCCTAATTCCTGTTCAAGCGTCCTGCCCGTGAAGTTAAGCCATGGCAGGTTGAAATAACTGCATTTCTTATCAACATCCGAAGTCCAGATGAGAGCCTGCCCGGAATCGGCCAGGGTGCGGAAATGTGTTTCGTTCTCCCGCAGCGCATCTTCCGTCTGTTTACGTTTTATAACCCCTGCCAGCGTGTTGGCGATTACGGTCAGGAAATCTTCGTCTTCTTTATTATTTTTATAACCATCCTTTAGATAAACATTTATTACCCCGAGCACCTGTTCTGATGACATGATGGGAACGCAATAATGTCCGTGAGGCGTCATACCTTCAAAATACGTGTCGTGCTGCTCATTAATGCAGGAGGCAAAAACAATTTTTTTCGTTGACGCGGCCCTGCCGCAGAGGCATTTGCCGAATTTTACTTTTGAACATATATTTTGCAAAACGGCAGGAAATTCCCGCTGCACCTTCATTACAAGGGATCCGGGCGTATCCCCGGCAAGGAATATGGCGCCCTTTTTCTCGAAGGCAAAACTGTTAACAGATAAAAGTAAATCAAGTGTATGAAGCAGGAGTTCGTCCAGGGTTATATTTTCCAGCGACAAAGCAAGAATCAAGTTAAGGGTTTTCTGTGTATCATAGTTCCTTTTGAGATTCTCTTCCGCCTGCTTGCGGTCAGTGATGTCAATATATGTTCCAAGTACGCCGCTGATTTCCCCATCACCATTGAGCAAAGGAATTTTGTTGGTAAGCAGCGCGATGCTGCCGCCATCAGGCGTCGTCTGCTGTTCTTCAATGAGAAGCTTCGGCTGGCCGATCTCAATGACCTGACGGTCATCGTTGCGATATGATTCCGCCTGCGCACTCCATTTCATCTGGTAATCATCTTTCCCGACAATGTTATCCGGGGCGGCAAACCCCGCATCATGTGCGAATATCGCGTTACAACCAAGATAAACGAGATTTCTGTCCTTCCAGAATACCCTTACGGGGATCGCATTGATAATGCCTTCGATGATCTGCTTGGATGTACGCAGCGCGTCCTCGGCATGTTTACGTTCAGTGATATCCAGTACAAGCGCTAGAAACACATCCTGACCTTCTATTTTTATCAATTCCCCGTTAAACAGGCAATGGTGAATTTTATTATCACTGGAATGGAGAACAATATCAAAATTATATATTTTTCCTTTTTGTTTTAACTCTTCGAGCAATCGTGTCCAGTCTTCCGGCGTTATTACTCCCATACCGGTAATTTTCTTTCCTGTAACTTCCATTCCGGCATAGCCGGTTAAGGTGGAAAATTGTTCGTTGACTTCGAGCAGCGTTCCGTCTTCGATAGAAATTAAAGACAGCATCAAAGGCGCATTCTGGAAAGCTTTTGAAAATTTTTCTTCGCTTATGCGTAAATTCTCTGTCGCGTCGTCCAGCGATTTGCCGAGAGTTCTGGAAATTCCCGGGACAACAACGCAGAGTGCAATAACAAAAATCAATGTTACCAGTGATACTCCGATTGCGGGGTGAACATTGATCAGCGGAAGAATCCGGACTATTATTAAACTTTCAATAACGGTTGCCGCGATGGTGATCGGAAGAAATATTCGCAATAGTCTTGCGCTGGTCGAGTTCTCCATTAATTTCTTAATGAGGAAAATATTTTTGTCGGAGGCGGATAAAAAGCCTGACGATACCAGCAGGAATGAGAAGGCCGATAAAGACGTCGGTGGAATCATGTTTCCAGAATAAAAAAATGGCGCGTCGAAGCCATATGCCAGCAGAATCAATATGCTGGAACCCATAATAATCAGCGTGAAGATAAAGCTGAGATGCTTTAATAATTTCCGGGTGCTTTGCAGAAATAACATTGCAAAACCGCTGATTAAAAATAACCCGGCGGTGACTATTGACATATGTGCAAGTTTAAACTTGAGCAGGGGATACTGAGTCCCGATATAAAAGTGTTCCCATTCAGGGTAGTATTCTGACAGCCTCAGCAGGAAGAAAAGTCCTGACAACCCAATCACTGTTATTGCCGCGGCGGGCATGATGTGCCGGCTTGCCTGCGATATTTGAGATCGAATATAGAACCATAAGCCGGCGCTTAAAATGATAAACGTCAGGGCAGTGCTTGGAGCCATGGGCACTTCATCAGCCTCGATCCTGGCAAGAAACATCCAGCCATTTATCCAGCCGGCGAAAACAACTAAGCAGGTAACAATTACCAATGCCGCAAAAAAAACAGTACTCCGTGCGGATATTATTGCAGGTATAATTTTAGTTTTATTCATAACAAATTTATCCTGTTTGCAACAATATAGACGCAGGATTGACTGAATGCAAACTTGTCATATCCGTCCAGCAGCCGTGTAGAGTACAGTTGCGGAACAAATAAAAAACGGCTTCAAATCCGGAGATTTGAGGCCGTTTAAGTTAACGATGTATACGCTGCATCAAAGAAGAGAATACTTTTTCAACCACGAAAGACACGAAAAAGCACGAAAAAAAGGCAAATACAGTCTCACCATGAAGAACATGAAGGAAGTGAAGGCAAACCTGGGAGCGCTGGTCGTCAGACCGGCTTTATGCATTTCGCCTTTGGCGACTAATCCCGCGACTGCGGGACCGTTGGATCACGCCCGGCGGGATCTTTTTCGTGGTTAACCTGTATTGGTGTTTTCTGTATTTCCTAACCTTCTGTTTCCTGATTTCTGAATTATTTCTTTACTGGCGGAGTTTCCTTGGTCAGTCCCAGTTTGCCTCTCAGCCATTCGGTCTGATAATCGCTAAACCGCTTTGAATGATCGTGCCCCATGGCTGGTTCATTAAACATCATTTTGGGCGACTGAATGGTGTTGTAGGCGGCATAAACTGAACTTGGCGAACAGGTGGTGTCAATAAAGCCGACAGAGACGATTATCGGACAGGTGATGTCGCGGGCAAAATTGACGGCATCAAAATATCCGGACATTTTCAATTTTTCCGGATCGTTATTTGTAACAATCCGTGGCCAGCCGGGGTTTCTGTCAAGCTTATAACCGGCATGGTCGCACAGCGCTGGAACATTGGCTGAAGCCGCTTTGATATTTTTATTCAATCCGGACATAATCAGGGTAAACGCGCCGCCCTGGCTGCTGCCGAATATCGCAAAATGCTCTTTGTCAACGTCGGGGCGTTCCGCCAGCCAGTTAATCGCGCGGTTGATGCCCAGGATTGATTTTTTAAAATAATATTTGTCCCTGTCCGGGGCGCCTTGATGGCAATAGACCAGCGGCTTGTTCAGTTCTTCATATATTTTCTTGATTTCAGCAGGATTGCCAGTCGGCGGGTCATATTGATGAACGTTCAGCAGCAGCATGATCACGCCGTTTCTGACCCAGCCGGTATCCGGGACGCAATGTCCGGGGCCTGCGCCGGGAACGTTGACCAGCGCCGGGAACGGGCCTTTTTTGTCTTTCGGCACGGACAGAAAACCGTAAATGCGGGTATTGTCAATATTGGCAAAACTGATTTTGAAGCAGTCGAATTGCGGTGTGGAAAATTTAGGAAGCGGCTCAAGCTTTACATCCGGCGGGATTTTATCCAGTTCCCGGATTCCGTCGTTCCAGAATTTTTTGAAATCCTCCGGCAGATTGGGCGCCGCTTGAATTTTTTCCGGATCAAAACCTGCCCCGGCATAGCCTCTGCTGTCTTTATCTACTACCACCGCGCATTGCAGAAAACCCGGTACAGCCATAGTGCCTTCAACTTTGAACGGATTGTTTTGGGCGAGATCGATTTCCCTGGTGGAGATGGTTTTCATTCCATCATTGCTGAGCCTCACGGTTGCTTTGCCGGCAGTCAGCGGCTTGTCATCCTTCGTAACAGTGCCCTGGAATGTCACCTTCTCGCCACATTTATACAACGCATCCTGGTGGTCAGTTGCAACCTGTACCTTGACCGGGTTGACTTTTACCGGTTCAGCGGCAATTGCACTGAATTGGAAGACTGTGCTCAACACTGCGGCGGCGGAGAACATTAGACTTGTACGATTCATAATAACATCCTTTCTTTAGTAATTTAAATACAGAGAAAACTTTTTTAACCACAGAGCTCACAGAGAACACGGAGAAAATAGCGAAATCCATTTAACCACGAAAAGCACGAAAAGCACGAAAAAAAACAAGACACGAAAAAAACAAAAACATTAATCAGTGAATATTTGCGCGCAGCGCAATTATTTACTGACGTGTTGTTTTAATTTCTGTATTACTTTCGTGTTTTTCGTGCTTTTCGTGGTTAACCTGTATTTGTATTCTCCTAACTCCTAACTCCTAACTTGTTCTGCACTAATTTCGAGTAGATTTCAAGCGTTTGTTCCGCGCAGCGTTTCCAACTGAATTTAAGCAGAACATTTTCAGGAGATTTATAGTTAAAGGAATTTTTCAGTTCTCCGAAGAAGAAATCAATCATCGCCATACTCCAGTCGTTAACATCATCCGGGTTCAGAAAAACCGGATAATCATCACCGATTTCATGCAGGACTGGAATATCGGAGCACAGTATCGGCAGATCAGACCTGATCGCTTCCAGCAACGGGATACCAAACCCTTCGTAGAGCGACGGGAACACAAACAACGCGGCGTTACGGTAAATATCCGCAATCTGCGCCGGCTGCACATAGTTTAAATGACGCACTTTTTCAGAGAGACCCCAATTCTCTATGAAAGAATCAAGTCTGGCTCCATCCCCTCGGTCCGGACCGATAAAGGTAATGGGAGGCATTGCGGGCTGTATCGCCAGCGCCTGCCGGTAAGCAGCCAGCAGCATCAACTGGTTTTTACGCGGCTCAATAGCGCCTACGCAGATAATTCCGGCCCGCTTTTCGGTCGGCACTTCCGGCGCTCCGTCTACTGCAATAGCGGGGGCCAGGAGCGTGACTGCAATTTTTTCAGGAGGAATGTGGAGGTGCTTTTGCAGCTCTGAAGCGGTAAATTTGGAATTGCAGATAAAAAAGTCGGAACTTCTAACAGTCCATTTTAGCAGGCGACTGAAAAAAAACCATTGCAGAAAAGTGCATTTGGACGAATGAATCAACGGATAAAGGTCATGAATAGTGCTGACGGCCGGAATCTTGATATGCGGCGGCATGCCGGTAGTGCAGGTAGCATGAAAAATGTCCGCCTGCTGACGTTCCAGTTCGCGGTTCAGCCGGAACGCAATGCCCAGTGACTGCTTCCAGTAAAAGTACGACACCGGTTTGAATTCCGGCCCGAAATCCGGTCCGGTCCATTCCGCAGTACTGTGAAACAGCAGGAATTCGTGTCCGGTTTTCATTGCCGCAAACGTGCGCAGCAGATTTATCACATACTGGCCGAAACCGGTGGCGTTACCCTGGGCTAAAGTTGCTTCAATCGCAATTCTCATTTTCCAACCATATCCCGCAATTTAAAATTTCACATTAGAAGACACAGAAAATACATTTTTCACCACAGAGAACACAGAGTTCCTAGAGAATACAAATACAGTCTCACCATGAAGAGCATGAAGGTAATGAAGGAATACAGAAGAATATTTACCACAGAGAACACAGAGACCACGGAGAAATCCACTTCACCATGAAGGACATGAAGTTAATGAAGAGAATACAATTTAACCACGAAAAACATCCCGCAGTCGCGGGACTAACCCGAGAGTTAGCGAAGCACGAAAAAAATCAAAAACATTAGTCAGCGGATATTTGCGTGGAACGCAATAATCCGCTGACTTGTATTTTATTATTTCTTCATTTCCTGTATTACTTTCGTGCTTTTCGTGGTTAAGCTGTATTGGTGTCTTCATGTTCTTCATGGTGAAAATGTATTTGTATTCGTTCGTGCTTTTTGTTTTTTCAGTGGTTATCAATATTGGTATTTCTATTTGGGAAAACACTCTGCAAGGAGAGGGTTTACGATGTCACAAGCACCTAAGGAGACAATATTTTCCGCCTGGACGTTTGCCATTAGAATATTTTTTACCGGCTTATCTTTTAATAATGGCACAACTTTGCTGAAATTCAATTTTCTTTCATCCACCCGCTCAGAAGATTTAACTTCAATTAAATATCTGTATGCCGGGGTTTCATAAATAAAATCCAATTCTATGTTATTTTGATCTCTGTAATAAAACAGATTGCGTCCCGGCATTGCGCCTGTTGTTTTGATAATCTCAGAAAACGCCATATTTTCCCATAAAGCTCCTCTGTAGAGGGACGTTTCATAGTTATGTCCGTCAATGCCCAGCAAATATGCGGCTAATCCATGGTCGGCAAAAAAGAATTTTGGTAATTTTGCAAGTCTTTTTCCTATATTTGCATAAAACGGGGGAAGCATATATATGATTCCGGATATTTCAAGCGCATTCACCCAGCTCTTGACCGTATTTAAAGAGACGCCTGTCTCCTTGGAAATTTCCGAATAGTTCATTAACTGTCCAACTCTCATAGCGCAAAATTGCAGCATTCTTCTAAATTGCCTGAGATTGGATACGTTAATTATCTCCTTTAAATCCCGTTCCAGATATGTCTGAATGTAATCTTCATAATAGTCTGAGAAATTTATCCCCGTATTCGCCCAAAGCTCCGGAAACCCCCCTCTGAAAACAAACTGCCTGATCTGCGCCGCGGAAAAATAACCGCAATTCCTCAACTCTGAGGCGCTCAAGGTTTCAAGGGTTAATATACGCAGTCTGCCCGCCAGGCTTTCAGACACCCCTTTCATCAGTTGGATTTTCTGGCTTCCAGTCAGAACCCATTTCCCGTAATTACTGCGGTCCCGGTCAATAAAAACTTTAATCTCTCTGAATAATGATGGTGCATATTGAATTTCATCTATAATCACTTGCGCTTTGAACTGTCCAAGGAACTCAGAAGGATTCTCTTCCGCACCGGCCGCCGCCAGTAAATTATCCAGAGTTACATATTCAGCATTCTTAACAGTATTTTTTAAAAGGGAAGTCTTCCCTGTCTGCCGGGCTCCGGTAAGAAGTATTACAGGTCTGGTTTTTAGCGCATCTTCAATTTTGTTCTGTAAAGTTCTTGGTATCCACATAAGACATCTCATATATAATTAAGATAAATTGCATTGTAATTGCATATTAACTTAATCCCGTATTCAAATAAAGCAACTTTTGAATGGAATAATTTCTAATGAGAAAAATTAGAACTAATAGACCAGGAAAACATTTTTCACCACAGAGAACACAGAGTTCCTAGAGAATACAAATACAGTCTCACCATGAAGAGCATGAAGGTAATGAAGGAATACAGAAGAATATTTACCACAAGGACACGGAGAAAAAACTGCAGTCAGCGAATTTTTGCGTTCCACGCAAAAATTCACTGACTGATGATTTCTCTTCATTATCTTCATGGTGAAAATGTATTCTCTGTGCCCTCTGTGGTAACCCCATGCTTTGCGTTATTAATCTATGCTTAAATTTTCAATCGTGCAGAGTATACATTTTGTTTTGCATAAAATCAACCAGTTGCCCATAACAATTCTCCGGACAAAAATCTTCAAGGAAGTTTTGTCCGTTTACGGTACCGGCAGTATTCAGAGAGGACAATATTTTCTCCCCCATTTCATTGGCGGTGTCAGCGACAATAATCCCGTATTTTTCCGGAAAACGTATCCCCTGAACACCCCATGAAGTTGACACACACCGGCAATTATATTTCAACGCTTCAATCAATTTGATTTTTAAACCGGATCCCGCCAGCAGGGGAATTACACATAATTCCGCTTCTTCATATTCACCGCTCAAATCTTCAATTCTTCCCAGCAGGGAAATATTCATCCTTTCAGGGGCTTGCAGTGCACGGCAGACATTTCCGCAAACATGCAGACATGCCGCAGGATTACTGGAATATACTTTCGGCCATACTTCGCGCAGAAACCAGTTGAAACTGTCGATATTGGGCTGGCCGTATCCGCCTACCAGCAGACAACGTCCCGGAACAATCTCTTTTGCCGGATGCACAGTGCTTGACGCAATACCGATTGACATCGGTGCGGTTATAACCGTGCTTTCAGGCAGCATCTCGCGAAATATCTTCGCGTCATCTTCTTGAATCGCAATGATGAAATCAATTTCAGCCAGTGACGCTCTTTCTTCATTCATGGACATCATTTCCGCCGCATTTGCAAAAATCCCTGATGCTGACAGCGTCGCCTGCCGGTGATGTACCACATCATGCGTAATTACTCCGGTCAATATATTGCCGGGCAGAATGAGTTCCTTTTTCAAACGAGTCAATCTTGCATAGTTAAAGATTACTATTTCCGGTTGTTCCGCTTTTAATAACTCATTGACGAATGCGGAACTGCCGTTCCTGACAAGGAAATGTTTAACTTCTCCGCGATGCCGGTTAAGAACCTTCTCCAGAAAATTATGAAAAAGTGCAGGCAGCCGGCGATAAATAATGCATGGCAAAGCCAGTATCCAGTCCCGCAAGCTGAATCGGATGAAAAATCTGTGTCCCCAGCGGTAATTGTCAATAATGCTGACATCGGCGGCGGCAAGCTGCTCCGGCATCAGATACCATGGAACCGTTCCGGCAGGAGTATCGGACAATATGCAGAGCTTTATTTCAAAGCTGTTCAAGGCAAGATAATTGATAATGTCCAGCAGATAAGCACTGCGTCCATCCATTCCGGGGCACGGGAAGAAATCTGTTAAAATCATGCATTTCATAGATTTATGGTTTATTTTGCTGTAATTTTACGCATGATCAATTTTAAATTTGCGAAACATAAGCGCGAAACAGCATTGATTTTCCCTCCATGCAGGCGTGAAACAATATCCAGTATCTCTCTAATGTTGAAAATACCGGGATAAAGAAATATCTGCTGTCTAATCCAGAAATTCATCGCATCATTAAATTTTTTCTTTGCCTCTGGATTCTTTTCAAACTTCTGCTTGAAAAAAGAACTCGCCCAATGCCTGAAAGAAAAGGCTGCTGCAGCTTTGAGAATTTTGTACCGTCTATTAACCTGTCCGGAAATATTGTAAATACTATCTCGCCAGTTAACTATTCCGTCGGACAGTGTGATTATTCCTGTTTTTCCGAACTTAATCCATGCTGCGTCATCGCTGCACCAGGCAAGAGGAAAATCCTCAAATCCGTTATTCTCGAACACCTTTCTGCTGAATATATATTCGGTCGCAAAACTCTTTCTCTGTTTATTAAGTTTGGCAATTAAAAAATCAAAATTATTTTCGAATGGCGGATGCGCAGGATTAACTTCAATCGTGTTCCCGTCCGCATCAATAGTGCGAGTGTTAAAACGATACAGATCGCATGATAAATTTTTATTATATTGCAAATAAAATGTCTCCACGCATTCCGGCGACATAATATCATCATCCGCAAAAAGCCAGATCCATGGTTCGCTGGAAAGTCTGATACACCGATCCCATTGTCCGGTTAATGAGTGTTGACCCAAGTTAGATTCAAACCTGCAATATGAGATGCTGATCAATGCAGAAAATTCCGAACAAATTGAATGTACATTTTCCGGACTTGCATCATCACAGACATATACAGTGAAACGCTTGTCAGTTTGTTGTGCCACAGACTTTAGGGTCTGTCTAAGAAATATAGTCTTATAGGCAGGGATTACAATTGCCAATTTTATATCAGGAATTTTCATCAACTCCACTTCGTATTAAATAAGGTTAATAATATCAATGCTCTGCTAATCCAGAATCATCAAGTTCTAATTGGTTTATGTTTTCACATTATTTGCCAATTTGCAGGAATATCTTTTAATCTTGTAACCGCACATATTTTCTGATATTCCTGTCAAGTACTACCAAATCAATGTCAGTCATTGTCTGCTGTCCAGCAATTGAAGTCATTGCTCAGCTTTTCAATATCCTAAAATCTCCTTTGTCCGCGACTCGCGGACTCCCGAAATTTTCAGGTTGGAGTTAATGCTGTTTTATCAGTGAATATAACAGATTCTTTCATTGTCTATCTGATTTTTAGATAGACAATATCATCAATTCATTCCGTTGAGTTTAATATCGCGATCTTTGGGGGCGACGTTCCTATATGATTTTTGCGTCCGCTTGTCAATGGCGTATAAGTTCTAGCGTAATACCCCGAGGCTTGACTATAGGATGGCCTGAACGAAAGTAATTTTTAAAACGGGGTATGCACTTGACGGAAGTAAATAATTGCAACACGTTTAAGATTAATATGTTACAGGATTTGCGGCGTCTGTGTAAATATTTTCCCTTTCACGTTTATTTTTAACATGTTATATAATTTCAGGTTCCGTCAAGTACATACCCCCAATTTTTTATTATTTATTTAATTTTCTGATTAAATCCACCGGATAGAACAGAATATTGGCCAGTTTAATTCTTGGAGATTTCATTAGAGCGATTAAATCCAAGCTAGCCACTATATATTGCTGCGGGCTTCCCCAATAACGCAAATACATATCTTTATGTTTTTCATAAATTTTAAAGCCGTTGGCAATGATTTTTTCGGCAGACAATGAATGCACCATAGAGTGTTTGCGAATTCTATAAAAAAATAGAGTTTCCGGCAGTTTTAATACTTTGCCATCGGGTAAAAGAATGGAAATCCAGAAATCCCAGTCTTCATGACCATCGCGAAAACTTTCATCATAGCCGCCGGTCAGGTCAAAATCTGACCTCCGGAATACGGCGCAACTGAAAATCAAATTTCTTACGAGCAGTTCGGCGGGAGAGTAATCGGGCAGTTGCCATTCGCCTTGCTTATCGCCGAAAAAGACAGCCCTGCAGTAAACCAGCTTCAATTGCGAATCCATTTCCAATGCGGCAACCGCTTTCGTCAGATATTCCGGGCCAATCCTGTCGTCTGCGTCAAGCGGAAGAATATATTTGCCTGAACTGCTCCTGATTCCAGTATTTCTGGCTCCGGCAAGACCTTTGTTAGCTTGCTGCAAATATTTGAATCTGGCGTCTTTTGTCAGCCAGGCTTGCGCCACTGTCTCCGTATTATCCGGCGAACCGTCATTGACAATAATACATTCCCAGTCGGGATATTGCTGGGCAAGCACACTGTCCAGCGCTTCCGGCAGAAACTGCGCCTGATTATAGCATGGCACGATTATCGAAATTAATGGTTGATTATTCATTTTTGTTCAGTTATGCTCAATTATGAAGTGAGATTCCTTGACTTTTCCGGAGTCCACTAAAAATCCCATGGATGAACAGTTGGCGCAATGAGAATCTGCTTTATGACAATTTCTGAACGAGGCGGACCGCAATTCAGCATAGTCAGGCAGATTCCATATATTGTCAATATGCTCGTCAAGCAAATTTCCGAAATTAAGCAGTCCCGAAGCTATTTCATCATACATCCAGATATCGCTGCCGCCGCATGGAAACACTTGCCCGTCCACATTTACCATTATCTGCAAGTACGGGAAAGAGCATCCCAGCCGTTGACACGGTTCTTTTTTGAACAACGGCGGGAACGTGGTTGAGCGCACGTTGAGGGTTTGGGCAAACGTCATGGCATCCTGGACTAACTTGTCTGAATATTCCTGATGGTTGTACAGCGACAGATTGGTGTCAAGCGTCCTGTAAAGTGATCGATTGCGCCGGTCTGAAAACTGTTTTTTATGCTGATAGAATTTAGCATAAGCGCCGACATATTCGCAGTTGCCTAATTCGTGACAAAAACGCAGATGATCGTTAATTTCTCCAATGTTGCGCATGGTATAGGCGAAATATAGAACCAGACCGATATGCGGATTATGTTTTCGCATGAAACGTATATTACTTATTACTTCGGATAATGAATCGCTTCCTGTAATCTGAGCATGCACCGTTGGAATCAGAGAATGAAGAGAGATAATAACGTAATTGAAGTAATCAGCTACCATGACACTTAGTTCACCTGATAACTTTGCCCCGTTTGTATTAATTGATAATGCGATATGCGGAAAGCGGCTTCGTGTATAACCGGCCATTTTAACTAAATCGTTGCAAAGTAATGGCTCCCCCTGACCGGAAAAGGTGATTCCGGTAATAATCTCCGGGTTAAGATTGGCAAGTATGGTCTTGTATTTATCAAACGTAAGTTGTTGCTGGAGTGGCTTTGTTCTATAATCAAATCCGCAAAACTCACAATTATAATTGCATTCGTACTGGCTCAGAAAATGAACGTTGAACGGTCTTGAAACACACGTCAGCGAATGCGATTTCATTTCCGTATAAGCCATTCGATTATTTAAGCGTCTTAATACTGATGAAAAAAAGCGCGAATCAATTTTATTATTGACATAATAGAGTACCTTGAATACCAACAACTCAATTTTGTGCAGATATGATTGAATCATTTTTTTTATCAAATTATTTCTTTGCAATCACTTTTCTGGCGACGCGTTTTCCATATGACAACAGTTTGCACAATTGATTTTTAAGGATATTCCTTTTGTTTCGCCTTCTATTGTGTTTATCAAATTCTCTTGCCATATATAGCGCAAGTTCCTTGAATTCATTTTTGGTCATGGTGCCGACGGTAAAACAATCGTCGGTGCTGGATTGGGAAAATCTGGAGAAATCCATTGTCTGGTTAATTTTGCCTTTTGCCGCAAGATCATCCCATATTTTTGTTCCCGGGAGCGGACTGAAAATATTTATTTCGGCATAAGTCGGATTCAATTCCTTCATAAAAGATAATGTTTCAAGAATATTTTCCTTTGTTTCTCCAGGATATCCCATGATGAAAAAGCCCAGCCATGGAATATCGACAGATTTAACAAGACTAATCTGTTTTTTAATAAATTCGCAATCCATCTTTTTGTCCATTAACTTCAATATCTTATTGTTCCCCGATTCTATACCGAATAAAATTTGTGAACAACCTGCTTCTTTCAATTGAGTCAATATATCTTTATCTATTAAATCAAGCCGCGTAATACAACTGAATTTCAGTCCATCGATTTTTTTGAGTTCGCACATGAGCTCTTGGGTATATTTACGGTCACATGTAAAGGAGTCATCCCAGAAAGATATATTACGAGAGGAACTATGTTGTAATAGATATTCAATCTCTTTCACGACATTATTGACGCTTCTTTTTCTTACCTTGCGTCCCCAAATAACCTGAGCCCCGCAATAACTGCAATTAAATGGACAGCCACGGCTGATCATTATATTGTTTTCTGATATATAATTATCATTAAGAATAAGATCGCGGTCTGCAATCGGGAGAACATCCAAATCCTCAATGAGTCCTCTTGGCTGAGTCGAGATAATGCTACCGTTTTCCTTGTAAATCAAACCTCTGATACTCGAATATTCCGGCTTTAATTGACCCATCTGCTGAATGAGCTCACGGAATGTTTCTTCGCCTTCTCCAATAACGGCAAAATCTAAATTTTCATTTTGCACCAATGTGGGGCCGAGAATTGTTGAATGATGGCCACCTATCACAACCTTGATTTCCGGATCCAGCCGTTTAGCTATTTCCGCGATCCTGATTGCCATCGGGAATTTACTGGTCATTGTGGTTATGCCGACAACATCCGGCTCAAAATTTCTTACCGTTTGCTCAATTTCTTTCCATACATAATGATTTGAATCTAATAGCGCTTTCTGTATTTTAGATTGATTCAAAAAAGAAGTTTCATAGTCAATGGTTTTACCTATCAGGTTAACATCAAAATCAGCATCGTATATGGCAACATCATATTTATCTTGTGATAAAATTGTGGACATGCTGCCAAAAGTGATTGGAAATCTGCAATTTTCAACCCCCATAAATCTGGCATAAGGGGGGCTGATTAGAAGAATTTTTAAATTACTCATTTTTATGTAATCCGTGCTTTCATCGATGCAAAATTATTTTATATATTTTTCTAATAATACGGTAAAATATATTATTTCTTATAGACGACAATTTTTTTTCATAGCGGAATGATCTTTCGCATACCATCAAAAGATTTTTGCGTGCTTCATCGCGAGCACCATTCACAAACATAATTATATTAGTCTCTACGAAAGTCTCATAGTACTTTGCTTGAGTCTTTTGGGCCGGGTGAAAAAGGTTTATTGAAAGGATATCATCAATTTTTCCTCCATTTCCATATTGGGCAATTCTAAGCCAGAATTCATAGTCGAATGAAGACTGATAAAAATCGTCAAAACAACCGATTCGCGTCCAAAGCGCCTTCCGCCAGAAAATGCTTGGCTGGCAAACACAATTTTCGGCCCAGCGATATAGAAATGACTCAAAGTCAATATTTTTAGGCAGAATGATTCTTTCCTCCCCGTTCAAGACTCGAATAATGCCCCCGCCGCCGACCCAATCCCGATCTAAGTGACTAATAAAATAATTACCCACTATTTTAAGGGTATTCGGGCAAAACTGATCATCGCTGTTCAGCCAGCAGAATATCTCTCCGGTTGCCCGTTGGAATCCCGCATTAATTGCCGTACTCTGGCCGCCATCCGGCTGACTCTGCCAGTAAGCCAGATTTTGCTCGTACTTTTTAATAATTTCAACAGAATTATCCGTACTGCCGCCATCCATGATAATGTATTCCAGATTGGGATAATCCTGGTCCAGCACAGACTTGATCGTCTGCTCAAGAAACTTCCCTTGATTATAGGATGGTGTAACGACGGTTATTTTAGGTAAAGTCATAGCATTATTCATTCAAAGAATTATGATTTTTAATTTTTTTCACCGCAAATCAATTTTTTTGTTTCAGATAGCATTTTTTCAAAAGAAAAATAATTTTTGAATGCAAGTATACCATTATTTGCAATATCATGCGCAACAGCCGGATTGTCGGCAATAAAAGACAATTTATTTGTTATTTGCTTAGCATTATTTAACGGAACTAAAAATGCATTATTGTCATTCAATATATTTTCAAAATCAGGACGGATGGTGGTGATAACAGGAATACCATATGCCAACGCCGTTAAAATAACAAACGGGGTAGTATCATATTCTTGCGAAGGAAGGCATAACGCATCAGAAGCGAAAACCAATTCTTCGATTGGAGAATAGAACCCAGTAAATAAGATGTCATTTTCAAGCCTTAAATCTTTGATTAAAGTTTTAGTCCTATTGATATAATTAACATCTTCGCCATTTCCAGCAATTATTAGTTTGGAATTAGCATGATTTTTTTTGAAATCAGCAAAGCCGTTAATTGTAAAAGAATGACCTTTGCGTTCATGAAAGACGCTGGGGTGCAACACTACAAAAGTATCATCTGCTATGCCAAGTTTTTCTCGAACACGCATTCTGTCTTCGGTGGTAAAACTATGTGCTATGGGAATGCCATATCTTACCATTGAAATTTTTTCGTCTGGAATGCCGCAGCGTTCCTTAAGTTGTTTGACAATAACACAAGATCCGACGATCCATCGCTCAAAATATGTGCGGAATAGCATGCATAACGGATCTTCAGGAGTTATAAAATCAGGAACATGATTATGCAGAATACAATATTTTGAACCATTGAAATTTTTAAGAAGAGGAGCCAGAAGATATGGAGGAAAACCGCCGGCGTTTATCACTAATGTGGAGCAGGTCGGATAGTATTTGTTGATAATGCGTTTTATTCTGATTGGCCACATGAATAACATAAACGGATGAAGCAGGTAGAAATCCAGACGAAACAAAACAGCGCGGACTAATTTCCATCGGAAATGTTCATTAATATATTTGACAGAACGGTGCCTGTAAAAATATTTCAACTTGATTGTATTGAACCCTGCATTTTTGAAAAATTTAAAAGCTTCATTACTTCCATTTAAAAGAAATATATACTCATCTGAATTAAATGACGCTAATAGATTTTGCAGGTATATGGAATCTCCGCCTATCTCATAGGCTTCGTGATAAAACAATATTTTATTATTCATAATAAATTTTCTATTATCAGGAATTATTAATGCATTTTATAACATCATCTATTATTTCAAACATTTTCATGTGGGTCGGCAATGCCAGAATCCGGGAAAAGACGTATTCTGTATTTTTCAGGCCCCTAGCTAATGGTTCATAATAGACTTTTATTTCCAGTTGAAGTTTATCTGTCAGGTTATTGACAATACGATTTCTCAATTCGGGTTCAAACAACAAGGCAAATACGCTATTATTGGTTGCATGCGGTATTTTTTGAAGATCAAACGGATGCTTAATCTCATCCAGATAATGTTGAATAAGTTCATTTCTTTTGATGCGCCAATGCTCATAATTGCGGATACTGTTCAATCCTATGATCGCGTTAAATTCGGACATCCTTGCGGCTAATCGCCGTAATTCGGTCGCGTTTTTAGCAATAGTCGGGTCATTGGTAAGCAGAATGCCGCCTTCGCTGGCCGTCGGATATTTTGTATGGGACATTGAAACGACTTCGGCAAGGCCGCGATGTCCCAAACGCGGCAACCCATAGCCATGCGCTGCATCATAAATGACTGGAATATCGGCCAGTAATTCAGGTTCAACCATATTACCGAAAATATCAACTGGAACAACAGCATCAAATTTCTCCGTGGACGAATTGACATCAATGGCCCATGTTTCAGCATTAATATCGGCGTAAACCGGGATACATGAATTACGCTCTATAGCATAAACCGTACTGGGCCAGGTGAACGCCGGAACCAGCACTTTTTTGTTTTTCCAGTCGGCGGCAGTTAAAGCAATGCTCAATCCCTGTGTGGCATTGCAGCAGGCAATCGCATATTTAACATTAAATTTTTCGATAAAATGTTTTTCCAAGTTCCGAACATGCTCGGAATTTGACACCCATCCTGACTGAAAAATTTCAGCGAAATGCAGGATTGTCTGTGCGTCAAAATCAATCGCGGGATAAGCAAATCTCATAGTCGAACCTCCATATTTCTATCTTATTTCAGTAATACTTTATTATGCCACGCAGCCCTATCGCTAAATTTCTCAATCAAATGTTTCTGCCAATTTTTCAATTCCTGATTGGATAACGCTTTTGTATGCCAGAAGTCATTGCTATATTCATCCGTTTTCGACCAGTCAATTTTCTTATCTTTCATATATTCCAGATAAAGACTGGACCCGGGATATGGACACAGGATCGTGATTCCAACCACATCCGGCGCAATCTCTTCGATAAGTTTTTCTGTCATCCTGATATCATCAACTGTCTCATTGGGCATTCCCAGTAGAAAGTAACCTCGTCGCTCCAGTCCGATTTTTCTGCCCCAATCGAAAACCTGCCGGAGATGGTCAAGAGTAACTCCTTTTCGCATATCCTTCAATATTTTGGGGCTGCCGCTTTCACATCCAATATTGATTTGATTGCATCCGGAGTCTTTCATGACACGTAACATATTTTCCGTGACTAAAGCGGCATGAAGATTACATTCCCATTTTACATGATTGCCGGTACGAAGCTTCTCATTGCAAAATGATACTACTCGTTCCTCGTTAATGTTCCATGTGGCATCGACAAATTTGAAATAATCTAAAGCGTACTTCTCGGTAACCTGATTAATTTCACGCATCAGATTTTCCGGAGTTCTTACCCGCAAAGGGTTACTTCCGGAGAGCTTGCCACTGACAATATGTTCTCCGCAAAAAGCACAATTGCGCGGACAGCCGCGAATAGACTGAAAACTGGTTATTCGTTTGCCGGTAATTTTTTGAGCCAGGGCAATTTCCCTGTGGTTTTTAATCAGTTCGCGATCAGGGAAAGGCAATCCATCAATATCTTTCACAGGAGATGCGTAGATTATTGATTCACGACGTCCTTGAATAACTTCAGAAAACGCGTAATCGCCTTCTCCGACAATTACGCAATCTATATATTTATGCTCGGATATCTCCGGACACGCTGAAGGATGCCACCCACCAAAAACACAATAAACTTTAGGATTTACATTCTTTATCTGTTGCGCTAAATCATATGCATGCGCAAACGTCGGTGACGTACAGGAAAATCCGACAATATCCGCATCCTTGCAACCGTTAATTATTGTTTCATCGTCATCAAAATACCCTTGATAAAATTCCAGACTGTCGTTTATTTCCAAGTTTTGCTTGGCTACAGCTCCAATATAGCCTAACCCTAGTGCTTCCCATATATTAAAAAAACGTGCCTGAATTAAAACAATTTTCATTAGCAAAACACCTTATTTCTATGTTATAAGCAAAAATATTCAATTGCAGATCATAGCCCACTTGCGTATTCACTTTACAAAACGGCTGTGGAGAATTGAATACAGAGTGAATGTTATATCTAGTTATTCTCCAATCTACCCCTCGGAGTCGTAAAAGTCCAATATTCGGTTGTATTGGTGGACAACGAAATTGATGGTCACCGGCAGAGTAAACGAACCCAAATATCTAGTATGCTTATATCAATATAGTTTATTCTATCCTGAAAAAAACGACCTTGGGATGGGTGGAAAATATTTGGCTATGCCATGCAAAACTAAAAGTTACCGCTTAAAATTGCGTCCGTCCACCATCCTTGGGACAGCAATTTTCAATAAAATGTCCGCTGGACTGGGTTTTTACTGAAATGTTCATATTCCATCATTTGAAGTAATTCATGAAGTATATTCGAAATTTATTTTTTATAGACATTAAAAGCATCGCCTTGTGTTGCATTCAATTATTTGCATTCATTATTTTTTCACCCAAGAAGAAGATGCGATTAGGCTCTGTTTGTTCTTCAATTAATAACGTGAATTGCTCTTGAAATTTTTCCCGAAACCATTCAGTAGTATAGTATGCAGGATTGGGCTGGGCGTTCTTGCCATCCCACAAACCTAATGGCATAAATTCAATCAGAACAAAATGATTTGAATACATCCCTATCTTTCTCAAAACATCATCAATTTGTATTGATTGTGCTAATAGTACATGATGGGTAATTGCCAGGGCTACTGCAATATCAGCTTTTAATCTTTGGTTGGAAAATTCCCCCAGCGGTATAGGATAAATAAAGTTCAACAAAATTGGTAAAACTTTAGTTATGTTATTATTCTTTACAAATAAATACAAACTATCTATAACAGACTCATCATAGTCTGTACAAAGAATTTGGGGGATGTTTGTTTTTTGTGCAACAAGAAGAGAAAATGCGCCCTTATTTCCTGCAAGGTCAATCATTGAACTTAAATTCAGGCTATTTAACAGTTCAATAATTCTGTCGAAACGAGGCGTTGAATTAATATTTATTCCAGAAAAAAACTCGTCATGATAGTTTGACCACGCAGTTTGAAATTTTGTCTGCTCAATTTTATTTATTATTTGGGTAAGTTTTTCGCAGGTTAGCAAGGGGGGGGAAACAATATTCTTTTTAAATAATCTTCGGCTCAAATAATTAATTGCTCGACGAATGAATCGGGATGTCGATTTTTCCCGAAAAGAAGATAATATCGGGTGTAAAATTTTTTGCTGTTCAAGAGATGTAGAAGGTAAGAATCTGGTATGCGAACCTTCATCCCGCAAAATGAGACTAGCAAGATAAAAGTCTCCTTTACTCCATACTTGAAGTGGTATTACTGCACGTAAATAAAATTCAAACAATCCACTATCATTTTTTTCACGGACAATACTTCCGAAATCAAAAAATATGGGTTTATTATTGAAGAATGTTATATTATATAAGTGACCATCTTTTAACGAATAGCCAAATTTATTGCATATTTTAATAACTTTCAGATACGCCATGCATACATCTTTTAACATATGGAAAGACCACTCTGAAGAAACTGTAATATAAGGGATTTTTTTATGTTCCAAAATAAGGCTGAATCCTTCAATACAGATATCTTCAGAGACTGTTGTTTCAGGGAAAAGACCATTCCGTACCAGTTCGTCAATTAAACCAGAATATAGTAGTTCTTTAACTTTCGATGCCTGGTTGTCATTAATCGCCCTGAAAACACGATCTTGCCAAAAAAAAATCTGCCCGATGTTATCAATCGAATTTATGAATTTTACATCATTTTTATTTAAAATCATAATGCTTGATACTCCCATTTTTGCTTTACATGGCACATCCCTTTCCCTGCGGGAGATTTCCCGCCTTCATAGAAACAGCCTTTTTCCACATGAAATATTAGCGCATTTTGTATATAGTCTGCCATAATTTCATTTACGAAAACTGCAATATTTACAAAATAGCAACCATCTGCTAAACCGAAATCTCGAGTAATTTTGATTTCAAACTTACCTTTTCTCCGTATTTGTTTTGGAAAATCATTTATTGTTGTGGAATCCATGAAAATTATGCATTCTCCAACTGAGTTATTAATGCTAATAAGGATTCTGCAAAAAAACAAGTCGCATTTTGCCATGTATTTCAGGACAAATCCAATTTGTTTCTCATTAATCATTCTATTATTATCGGATGAATTTATTAGGTCGAATTTTTGAATTAATAAATCTCCATTCCCCTGGCGATCAGTTCTTCCAGCAATAGGACTTGTATTTGTGTATAGTTCAATTGTTTCAGAATATTTCTCTATAACTCTATCTATATCTCCTGAGAGAAACACAGAGCCGTTATTAAGTAGTAATCCTTTTTGACAAAGACTTTTAACAGCCCCCATATTGTGGGAGACGAAGATGATGGTTCTGCCGGATCTGGCGATGTCATCCATTTTGCCGAGACATTTTTTCTGGAATTCGGCGTCGCCGACGGCGAGAACTTCATCCACGATCAGGATTTCCGGGTTGAGATGCGCGGCGACAGAGAAGGCCAGGCGTGTGTACATGCCGCTGGAATAAAATTTGACCGGGGTGTCCAGGAAACGTTCAACTCCGGAGAAATCGACAATTTCGTCAAAGCGCTGTTTGATTTCGACATTGCTCATGCCCAGCAGGGAGCCGTTCAGGAAGACGTTCTCGCGTCCGGTCAGTTCGGGGTGAAAGCCGGTGCCGACTTCGAGCAGGCAGCCGACGCGTCCGAACAGTTCGACTTCGCCTTCGGTGGGGGTGGTGATGCGGCTGAGGATTTTCAGCAGGGTGCTTTTGCCGGCGCCGTTGCGGCCGATGATGCCGAGGACTTCGCCCTGTTTCACGTCAAAAGCGACGTCTTTGAGCGCCCAGAATTCTTCGCGCTGGTCGATGGCTTTTCCGGAAATGAGGTTTTTCGCCACTTTCCAGGGGAATGCAGCGGCGTTTTTGATGGATCCGGCCAGGCTGCGCTGGGGGAGTTTCTCCCCGATATGGTATTTTTTACCCAGTCCGCGTACTTTTATAGCAATATCAGACATAAAATCCTTTTTTTCACCATGGAGAACATCGAGAAAACTATTTTTCAACACAGAGGAAACATTTTTTAACCACGAAAGACACGAAAAGCACGAAAAAAATCCAAGACACGAAAAAAACAAAAAACATGAGTCAGCGGATGTTTGCGTTCCACGCAATGATCCGCTGACTTGTATTTTTATTTCTGTATTACTTTCGTGCTTTTCGTGTTTTTCGTGGTAAAACTGTATTGGGTTTTATCTTTGCACGAAATAATTACAGTGCTAACCGTGTTATCGAAGCTTTCGGATAATCTCCGAAATTTACCAGTAATCCAAGTTTCATTCCAGTTGATTTTAAATAATTGATAAGCTGAGCCTTGTGTTCAGGCAAAATTTCTTTCACTGCTTTCAGTTCAATGATAATTTGGCCATAGCAGATTAAATCAGGTTTATACGTTTGCTGCAGTTGTTCGCCTTTATAAATTAATTTTAATTCCTGTTGTGAGAAAAAAGGAATCCCACGAAGTTTTAATTCTTTTTCTATGCACTCCTGATAAACGGATTCCAGAAATCCGCATCCCATTTCACGATACACTTCGAAGACAGCGCCTTGGATTGCATAACACTCATCTTTAAAAAGAATAT
The DNA here is from genome assembly GCA_903863035.1 of uncultured Lentisphaeria bacterium. Lineage (GTDB taxonomy): Bacteria > Verrucomicrobiota > Lentisphaeria > Victivallales > Victivallaceae > CAIPAT01. The sequence continues at coordinate 3,563 of CAIPAT010000014.1, read as the reverse complement.
CTTCTTTCATAAAAAAATTCCAAATGACGAAATACAAGAAAAATAAAAAAAACGGAGAAGACTTTTTTTAACCACGAAAAACACGAAAAAAGATCAAAACCATGAGTCAACGGATGTTTGCGTTTCACGCGATCATCCGTTGACTTGTCTTTTTATTTCTTTATTTTCTGTATTACTTTCGTGCTTTTCGTGTTTTTCGTGGTAAAGCTGTATTTGTATTTACTTTCCAGAGCCCCCAGAAAAAACCATTTTTCACCATGAAAGTCACTAAAAGTAAGAAAAATTAAAACCATGAGTCAGCGGATATTTGCGTTCCACGCAATGATCCGCTGACTTGTATTTTATTATTTCTTCATTTCTGTATTACTTTCGTGCTTTTCGTGTTTTTCGTGGTAAACCTGTATTTGTCTTTATTTTCCGATGTAGTCGGCGAAGACCTTTTCACGGCAGTGGAACCAGATGGCGCCGGAAATGAACGTGAACACGGAAATACCCAGTGACAGGAAGAACAGTTTGCCGGGGGCGTAGGCGTAATCAAACAGCGACCAGCGGATGCCTTCGATCACGCCGGTCATCGGGTTCAAGGCCACGATCCACAAATATTCCTGAGGAATGATATTTACCGGATAGACTACCGGAGTGGCGAACATCCAGAACTGGACAAGGAACGGCACGATATAGCCGACGTCGCGATATTCGATATACAGTGCCGACAACCAGAATCCGATACCCAGTGCTGTCATCATCATCAGAATCAGGAACAGCGGCAGAAATACAATATTGGCAGTCGGCATCTGGCAATAGAAAATCATCATGACCGCCAGCCCGATAAATCCGATCAGGAAGTCAACAATTCCGGAAAGACATGAAGCCAGCGGAACAATCATTCGGGGAAAGTAGATTTTAGAGATCAAATGTTCATTGGAGAGCAAACTTCCGGTAGTGGCAGTCAGCGTCCTGGAAAATAACTGCCACGGCAGCAGCCCTGCAAAGGCAAACAAGGCGTAAGGAACTTTCAAATCCTGTTCCAGTTTGGCAAATTTACCGAATACCACTGTAAACAGCAGCATCAGCGCCAGCGGCTGAATTAGTACCCACAATACGCCGAATATCGTCTGCTTGTATTTGACTTTAATATCGCGCCAGGTCAGAAAATAAAGCAGTTCCCGGTAACGGAAAATTTCCAGGAGGTCTGCCAGCCGGAATTTATTAACCGGCTTGATCAACAAGTAATGTTCGGACGGATTCTGACTTTTTTCTTCCATTGCGCAATTTTTTTCTATCTTTAAATTGTTAACCACTGCAGAGAGAGCAAATACAATTTTCACTATGAAGGACATGAAGTTAATGAAGAAAAAACATTAGTCCGCGGATATTTGCGTTCCACGCAATGATCCGCTGACTTGTATTTTCTTATTTCTTCATTGCTGCTATTACTTTCGTGCTTTTCGTGTTTTTCGTGGTAAAGCTGTATTCTGACTTTCTGGCTCTTTTTTTTAGTTTAATTTCGGGGTTTTCTTTGAAATTTTTCCAAGCGCTGCCCCGTCACTTCCGCTAAGATAAAGCAACACAAGACTTATTATATCCTATTCCTGCCATATTTCAAAGGATGAGCAGGTGGAATATTTACCACATTCGTGTTAATTAGTGGACAGAAAGATACTTATCCACGAATTGCACGAATTTCACGAAAAATATCATCCGCCGCCTTTTAAGTTTAAAAGGCAGGATTATTTTGAGTAATGTTCTTATTTTTCAGGATTTGAATCTTTAAATGAATATTATGCTTTATCGGATAGTTGTTGTTTCGGTATGTCTTTTTTTCGCAACGACAAGTTGCGTATATGGACAGACAAATGATTTACCGGTCAAAAGGGCTGACTCCGGTTCTTATGAGAATTTTAAGATAAACAACCGGATCGACAGTTATGTAATCGCGCAACTGAAAGCGAACGGGATTCCGCCTTCGGAAACTTGCACTGACGCTGTTTTTGTCCGGAGAGTATATCTGGATGCTCTCGGCACCCTGCCGACGCCAGCGGAAACCAGGCAGTTTCTAAGCGATCAGAACCCCGGCAAAAGAGTAAATTTGATAGATCTGCTGCTTGAAAGGCGCGAATTTGCTGATTACCAGGCGTTGAAGTGGGGGGATCTGCTGCGCATCAAGGCGGAATTTCCCAGTAATCTCTGGCCTCAGGCCGCACAGGGTTACGATCGCTGGGTTCGTCAGAACATGCTCCTGAATACGCCCTATGATCAGTTTGTCCGGCAGCTGCTTACCGCCGGCGGCAGCAATTTCCACGTTCCGCCGGTAAATTTTTATCGTGCATTTCAGGAGCGCGGACCGCGGCAGATTGCCGAGAATATTGCGCTGGTTTTCATGGGGATCAGACTGAACAGCAAGGATTTTACCGAAGAACAGATTCTCGGGATGGCCGCATTCTTCGCCAAAACAGGTTATAAAAATACTGACGAGTGGAAAGAGGAGATCGTATATTTCAATGAACAGGGCAAGTTGGTGGACAAAAAAACCAATCTGCCGGTAAAACCGACACCGCTTAATGGCAAGCCAATGGACATTCCTCCTGATAAAGACCCCAGAACCGTGTTCGCCGAATGGCTGATATCCCCGGCCAACCCGTGGTTTGCAAAAAATGCTGTAAACAGGGTCTGGGGCAGACTTGCCGGGCGTGGAATCAGTGATGTTGATAATATGAATTTGTCCGCCGGTGCCTGCCGGAGTCCTGAACTGCTGGCATATCTGGAGCAGGAACTCATCGCAAATAAATATGATATCAAACACATATACCGGCTGATTTTAAATTCAAACACCTACCAGTTGTCCTCCAAAAACAATTCTCTCAACGCTGCTGACGACAGCGGATTTTCACATTACCGGATTCGGCGGATTGATGCCGAGCCGCTGATAGACGCGATCTGTCAGATAACCGGTACTACCGAAACTTATAGCAGCAATATTCCCGAACCGTATACGTTCCTGCCTGACGGAAATCGCGCGATCACGCTTGCCGACGGCAGTATTGATTCTCCGTTTCTGGAGCTGTTCGGCCGTCCGCCGCGTAATACATCATATGAATCAGAAAGAAATAACACCCCGTCCTGGCTTCAGGCCCAGCATCTGCTTAATTCATCTCATATCCAGCGGAAAATTGAACCGGGGCCGGTTATAAGGAAGCTGATAACTGATAAAAAAGGCAACCCCTACATAATCAATGAATTGTATTTGCTCATCCTGTCGCGTTTCCCGACGGAAGCAGAAAAGAGCATTGCCTTGAACTATATGAACTCGCCCAAACGTAAACAAAACGAGGCCACATATGATCTGGCTTGGGCACTGATAAATTCCAAGGAATTTATCTTGAAACACTAAGGCGGGCTTTGCCCGCAACCAGAAAGACAGGGAAGTCAGATACCATGAGTAAGTGACAAGGAATTTGTCACAGGTTAAAGAAAAAACTCCTTTGTCAGTTAAATTATGGTTTGCGACCTAAAACTAACAAAGGAGTCTCAAAATGCAGAGAAAAGGTAACATCGTATCGCGT
>CAIPAT010000013.1 GCA_903863035.1 uncultured Lentisphaeria bacterium | reverse complement strand
CATCTTCGCGCTTCTCCCGAATGCCTTTGTGTTTGCCGGTTCGTTACATACCTTCAGGTATGCGCCTTACCGGCAATTCCCAAAATCTCTTCGGGATATTTCGCGAGACTTGTCAAGTTTATTTCTTGACAGCTCCTTATTGCTCATCTTTTTACCATTTTTGAGATTAATCTTATCCAGTGCAGGCATCGTGCCGCATACTCAAAGTAGAGAAAAGCTGACTACAGCCAGGACGGGTTCAGCAATTCGTACATGATCGCTTTCTGGGCGTGGCGGCGGTTTTCGCTCTGGGTGAGGATGGTCTCTATATTGGCTTCTACAATGTCGCGGTCAATCTCCAGTCCAGGATGAATCGGCATATCATGGAAGACTTTCGCTTTGATGCCGCCGAGCAGTTTCATATTCAACTGGAACGGCATCATTTTACGGATGATCGCGTCTTTTTTATCTTTAAATTCAGCAGCTCTGAAAAACTCCATGTCCACCCATGTATCGGTATAAATCACATCCATTTCGGCGGCGAGATTATGAAAATCTTTTTCATTGATATCGGGATCCACGTCATGATATTTTCCGGTCTTAAGCATTTCCGCGACGAGTTCCGGATAAGCGGCCCCGGCGCTTTCAATCGGCGTGACGGCGTAGAAATCCGCACCGAGCCGCGGCAGCGATGCCAGCAGCGAATTGAATACGTTATTGCGTGCTCCGATATAGAGCACTTTCACGTTAAAAGTTTTAAACAGTTCGAAAATAGTCATGACATCCGCCATGCCCTGGCAGGGATGGCATTTATTGCAGCAGCCGTTGATGATCGGCACGGATGAATATTTAGCCATTTCGAGCACGTCTTTATTGCTTTTCAGGCGCGCCATGACCAGATCGACATTCCGGCCCACATAACGGATTTCATCCCTGATTTCGCCGATGGAGAAATTACTGTCTTCCCACTTCTGCATGTAATAATAGCCGCCCAGTTCATTAATTCCAGCCTCGAACGACAAGGCGGTGCGGGTGGACGTTTTTTGAAAAAGCAGATAAAGCTTGCGGCCTGCCAGCGAATGCGCGTAGTGCCGGGGACGCTGCTTCATGTCACAAGCGCGCTCAATTATTTTGCGTATGTTTTCAGTACTATAATCTCTCAAACTAAGGAAATGCATAGCTCCCTCCTGGAAATAATTATCGCGAAAGAGGCACGATGCCTTTCCCGTTATTTGTTAATCCGCTTCGAGGAACCGTGAACGGCCCTTACCTAATATCGCCCATGAACCGGATTTTTCAAGCAGTGAAGCTCGAGGAACAATTTTAATTTAACAGGAATGGACAGGATAGACAGGATAAATGGGGAAACGAATATCCAACACGGAATGACCGCTCCGAACAGGGAAAAAATCGTTCCAGACAGCGTTGCGAAGAAGAGTACCGGCAGCACAGAATTATCGTGTACCGCATGGTTTTTTCATTTTCGCCGAGAATAGCTACGGACTGGCGAACATGTAGATATTGCCGCCGGTGTCGGCAATGATGATTCTGCCGTCAACTACTGCCGGACTCGCGTTTACTGGAAGACCGGTTTCGTATTTCCAGTGTTCAGATCCGGTATCCACATTGACAATGTATAATATTCCGGTTTTGTCCGCCACTACAGCGTTATTGTCGCAGATTACCGCGCCGGCATTGATTTCTCCGGCAGCCTGGAACTGCCCGCGTTTTTTTCCGGTTTTCCGGTCAATAAAGTGCAATACTCCGGCGTGGTCGCCGGCAATAACCTGTTCTTCGGTTATTGCCGGGGGAGCGCTGAATTCCGCACCGGTATAAATCCAGATAATTTTCCCGTCATTCAGATTTACCGCGCAGAGTTCTTTGCCGTAATTTCCAACATAAGCGATGCCGTCCCGGATAGCGGGGGAACCCGGAATATAAGATTTCAGGTGTACAGACCTGGTTTCCTTGCCGTTTTTCAGATCAACAATTCTGAGTTCGGCGTCGCAGCCGCCGAACACCGCGACTTGCAGCGGCGGGGATACCGCCACCGCGCCATTAATGAAATTTTTAGTCGGGGCTGACCATAACTGTTTACCATCTATAATATCGAGGCAATGGACTTGGAAATCATAGGCCCCGAAAATCACCGTCTGCCGTCCGTCGCCGGTTTTGAAAAAATTGGCTGAACCGTAAATCTGTTTGCCGCAACTGTATTTCCAGCCAACGGTACCGTCATCGAGCGATAACTGAAAAAAATCTCCAGCCAGGTTGCCGATATAAATTTTCTCTCCTACAATCAGCGGCGGAGCCTCGACGGCACAGCCGGAAGCGAATTTCCACAACAATTTGCCATCCCGGAGCTGCAATGCATAAACATTGCCGTCACGGCAGCCGAAAATCACTTTACCGCGAGAGATCACCGGCGATGATTCAACGGATTCTCCGGCCTTAAAGGTCCAGATCAGTTTGGGACTGTCCGGCAGTCTTGCGGTAGAAATTCCGGTAAGTTCCGGATTGCCTCGAAAAAACGGCCAGCCAGTCGCGGGGATCTGCATTTTTCCAATGCTTTTTGCTTTCGGTTTCCGGACCGCTTTTTTATGCATGACAAAAAAAGTGGCAAGCAGTCCAAAAATCGCAATCACTAACAATAACCGCAATATCCAGTTCATTAATTCGATCCCTTTTCTTGATGATTAGTTAACAGCCTATCCCTATCACCAGTCACTATTTACTTCTTTGTCCTTTGAAACTTTAACCACAGCACAGAGTACACAGAAAAGGAGAGTTTAATAGAGATAATACATAGCAATCAGCGTATAACTGCGATATCCGCTGTCATACGCTGACTACTTTTTTCCCTTTGTGCTACTATCCGTCATATTTTTTTTTTTTTAGAATGATTTTCATGCGGCCATTTTCATAAGTTTCTAACTCACAACATTTAAAATGTTCAGCAATGCAGATGAGAATTTCCGTCATTCCATCCGTCAAAAAAAGTTTTGGAGGAGGGATGCAAGGGGGAACCTTGAACTGTCAAGGTTTTCCCTGCAAACAAAAAATTGTTTCCCATTACTCGCCACCGGCGGCCCGCCGGGCGTGATCCAACGGCGAGGCGTTGGTCGCCAAAGGCGAAATCCCTAAAGCCACTGCGGAGAGCGGCGTTCCCGGGTTTAACTTCATTCACTTCATGCTCCCGCGCCTGCGGGATGAAGCTGCCTTTTCTTATCCTGCATATCCCGTCCATCCCGGTTAAACCTTTTGGTTGCGGCTATGCCGCGCCAAGCTCTCCGTGTCCTCTGTGGTAAACAATCCCCTGTTCGACCTGACTTCTTTCTTTACGTCTTCTGGCTTAATGCTCCGGTAGGACAGGCGACGGCGCATTGCAGGCCAATTCCTTCCAGTGCTTCAGTCATTGAATGTCCAAGCGGTGCGCCCATCTCTACTTCATAACCGCGCCCGTTAAATACGGGACCTGTTGCTTTGCCTTCTGTTTCCCCGATTTTTATGCAAATCCCGCAGCGAATACACTTGCCGGGCTCGTAAATTATGTCTCCGCAGTTTATCCGCTTAAACGCATGGCGTTGTGATGGTATCCGAAATTGCTGCGTCATATATCCGGAAGCATATTTGCGCAACAGGCAGTTTTCATATTTCCTGCAGTCGCAATGCAGGCAGCGGGCTGCTTCAAGACCGGCCCCGGCGTTATCCGTAACTGCTGTTTTGATATTGTTAGCGCCGTCTGCAAACTGCTGCATATCCTCGGCAGTAACTTCACCGAAACGGTGATCATAGCGGTTTTCCGCTATAAAATGGCGTCCGTGTTCAAGCCATGAAATGACGGCATGACCTAATTCGACCCCGTCGGCAACAGCCTGAATCCCGCTGGCCTGGATTGCCATATCCTCGGCGGCGAAAACGCCTTCGAGCGAGGTCATAAAAGACTGCAATCTGGTGAAAGCGCCGTTTTCATCAGTTTTCAGCAGAGAGCTGAAAGCAGTCATGTTCTGACTTCCGACACACAGCAGAACCGCATCAAATTCTTTAATCAGCCGGCCGGCAATATCTTCCGGCATAATTTTCGCAGAACATTTGAACTCGATTCCGGCGGCGGCCAGCCGTGCCAGTTCATTTTCCAGCAGCCCGGATTTTTCCAGAGCCAGCAATCCGGCAATTTCCATTCCGGGCTTATCGCCTGACTCAAAAACGGTGCAGTGGCAATCGTGTTTACTCAGCATGTCGGCGGCAGCCAGGCCGGCGCAACCGCCGCCGATCACGGCAACGGAATATTTTACATGGCATTCTGCTGTCGGAAAGTCTTCGGTTTTTAATAACGCATGAAGGATTGCGACAATGTCGAGCGCCGTATCGTGCCGTCCTCGCCTGCACGCTTTTTCACATGGGCGCCGTTTGCATAACATGCAGCTCAGATGAGGCAGGGGCATACCGGCATGAACCAAACCGGCGGCGGCGGAAAAATCATTTGCCGCGACTTTATGCAGCATTGCCGGAACATCGAAAAATACCGGACAGCTCAACCGGCATGGCGCATCGCAGTCGCCGACGTGTTCGGCCAGCAGAAATTCCAGAGCGTTTTTGCGGAATTCTCTGACTTCCGGGCTGGAGGCATCCACCCGCATGCCGGAACGGACCTTCGTCGAACATGCCGGGATGATATCCTTGTCCAGTTCACGCACCGCGCAGACCATACAAGAATTACACGCCCCGTACTGCCGGGAAAAGCAAAGCGCGGGGATTTCAATGCCGGCGGCGAAGGCAGCGTCAAGCACGGTCATATCTTCGGCCGCCTTGATCTCTTTTCCATCTATTTCCATCGTAAACTGCTTCATCAATGCACCTCCACCGCATGCTGCGGACACAGTTTGCGGCAGACCCCGCATTTAACGCACTTTTCCTGGTTGATGCGCTGCTTCCGGTAAGGTTTGAATTCAATGGCTGCGACGGCACAGTTTTGAGAGCAGATAGTGCAGCCGATGCAGTCGTCATTTATTTCGAATCGGATCAAATCTTTACATTTTCCGGCAGGGCAGCGTCCGGCAATATGCGCTTCGTATTCGTCGCGGAAGAAACGCAGTGTCGACAGCACCGGATTCGGAGCAGTCCGTCCCAGTCCGCAAATGCTGCCGCGTTTAACCAGTATGCTCAGACGTTCCAGCTCTTCGATATCGCCTTTGACGCCTTTGCCGGAACACATTCTGTCGATAACAGCCAGCATCCGGACGGTGCCGACGCGGCAGAAAGTGCATTTCCCGCAGGATTCGCGCCGGGTGAAACTCAGAAAATAGCGCGCGATATCAACCATGCAGTCATTCTGGTCCAGCACTACCATGCCGCCGGACCCCATGATTGCGTCCAATTCCTTCAGTGCTTCATAATCTACCGGCGTATCAGCCGCGCCTGCCGGAATACAGCCGCCGGACGGTCCGCCGATCTGGACCGCTTTAAAGGTTCCGTCCGGTACGCCGCCGCCGATTCCTTCAACAATTTCGCGGATCGTCATGCCCATCGGCACTTCAATCAGTCCGCCGCGTTTTATTTTTCCGGCCAGCGCGAAAGTTTTAGTTCCCCGGCTGTGTCCGGTACCATGCCGGCTGAAATCTTCCGCGCCGTGCGAAAGAATCCATGGAACCGAGGCAAACGTTTCGACATTATTGACCAGAGTCGGAAAGCCTTCAAAGCCGGCTTCGGCAGGAAACGGCGGACGCAATGACGGCATACCGCGCCTGCCTTCCAGCGATGCAATCAGCGCGGTCTCCTCGCCGCAGACAAACGCCCCGGCGCCTTCGACCACTTCCAGATCAAACGAAAAACCGCTGCCTAGAATATTCTGCCCCAGCAAACCGTGTTTGCGGAAGCGTCCCACGGCTGATTGGACACGTTCCACCGCCAGCGGATATTCTTCGCGGACATAAATAAAACCATGCGCCGCGCCGACGGCGTAAGCCGCGACAACTATTCCCTCAAGTATCCGGAATGGAAATGATTCCAGCAGCATCCTGTCCATAAACGCGCCGGGATCGCCTTCGTCAGCGTTGCAGATCACATATTTCTTTTTTGCTTCAGTCACGGCGACATGCTGCCATTTTAATCCGGTCGGATAACCGCCGCCGCCCCGGCCGCGCAAACCGCTGTTTTTTATTATTTCAATAATACTTGACGGCGAGGCTCGGAGGGCATCTTCGAATATGGCGAAGCCGTTAAAATCAATATATTGCGAGATATCCAGCGGATCCAGTTCTCCGGCGCAATAGGTGACGATACGCGTCTGTCCGGATTCCTCGCCGCAATCACATAGCTCATTGAGTTCAGGAATGGCATAGCGGCAGACGATTTCAGATTGGCTGCTGCCGAGGATTTTAGCGGCCAGCTCCATGGCTTTCGCCATCAGTTTCCGGCGTATTCCCTGCGGGCGGAAGTGCGCCGTCAGAATACTGTTAACCGCATCCGGTTTGACCGCAGCGTAATAAAAGCTCTTGCCCGAATCGCCAACGGCGATTTCCAGCAGCGGGGAGCGGAACGACATTCCAGTGCAGCCGACTTCTTTCACGATTACCGGCAAATCCAGTTCGGCAATACAGCGTTTAAGTTCAGCTAAAACCACATTGCTGCCTGACGCGGCGCAGCTTGAACAATTGCAAATCCTGGCTTCGCCGCTGACTTCATTTTTACTTGATTGCTGGATTTGGGCCGCAACCTGCTGCGAAATCAGGAAATCTTTCAGGATATTTTCAACTTTATCCGGCTCGACCCGCCCGTAGACCACATCATCGATCCTGACGGCCGGAGCCAGCATGCAGCAGCCAAGACAGGCGACGGTTTCTACGGTGAACAGCCCGGCCGGATCGGTGTCGCGGCCTTCGGGGATTGCCAGATATTTGCGGAATGCCTGAAGAACATCATTTGCGCCCTTAACGTGGCAGGCGGTACCGATGCAGACCTGGATAAAGTGGGTTCCGGCAGGCAGCAGCCGGAAACGGGAATAGAAAGTGGCAACACCGCTGATTTGCGCCGGAGTGAGACTGGTAATTTCCGGCAGATAGTCGAGTGCCTCCTGCGGCAGATATTTCCAGCGCCGGTTAATTCGCATGAGCAATGGAATCAACGCGCGCCGGTCGCCTCCGGTTTCAGCAACCATCGCATCGATTTCGTGCAATTCGATGTTCTTTCCGCTCATCAAGCCAATTCCCTTAACCTAATCCTGAATCTGTGAAAAACCGACAAGACAATCATCTATTCAACAATCAAATGATGTGATTGAAAATACAGCAGGGCGGCAAAGAAATCAATCAAGATGGCGGAATTTCTCTGATGTGAAAATCAGTCGTCGCTTCAATAATAATCAGGATCTGTCAAGTTTATTTCTTTTCGGCTCTTGGCTTACCCCAATACAATACCTTATGTAAAAAATTATTAATTCCTTTTTGCGTTATCGGCGGATCATAAAAACATGTGGCGGAAACATAGAGCAAAAACGAAAGCTTCTCTGTCATGGAGAATAATTAAAAATATCTCCGGGAAAATCACAACTAAAGAGCGACCTGGCGAACGACTGAAGAATTACCCACGGCAGAACGATATTTGACGTGTAAAACGATGAAAGGCTTTTAAAAATCCGGCATCTCCATCGTATGAGTTTTTGTCGATTAGACTGAAACCTTTCCAGTTTGTCAGAAAATTTCATATTATTTCGCATTTATGCTGTTGACTATTCTCATAAAATGTATTATAATCAGAGTAAGTAATATCAGAAAGTCATACTTTTTACTTATGAATAGCAAAACATACAAATTTAAATATGAAGAAGTGACCGACAAGTTGCGGGAGATGATTCTGTCCGGACAGATAAGCGGCGAACAGCTTCCCAAGGAGGATGACATTCTTAAATTTTTCAATGTCAGCCGTATAACCGTTCTTAAGGCGATGGATTTGCTGGTCAAAGAGGGACTTTTGACCAGAGTGAAGGGTACCGGCACTTTTATCAACCGCGACTCCGGCAATGACCCGACAGAATTAATGCACCGCATGGTAATCGTCGCGATGCAGACTAGCGGACATTATTACAGCAAACTCTACGAGAGCGTCAAATATAATATTCAGGAACATAACTTATTCCCGATAAGTTATAATATCCATTCCGGTAATTTTGAGTGCTTGACTAAAATGTCAAACCTGAATGTTTTGCTCAATTCTCCTGTAAAGGGCTTGCTGCTTCATGGCGGAGGATACTGGCGCAATCCGGTGCTTGCTAACCGCCCGGGCTTGCGATCGGTATTTATTGATTACTATGACTGGAATGGAACTCCGCCATGGGGAGCAGTTCTAGTTGATTATGAACACGGTGCTTATCTGGCCGCAAAACATCTGCTTGAATCCGGACGCAAAAAATTGATGCTGGTTACCAATAAAAATACTATTACTATTGAAATGACGGCAGCGCATATGGACAATCACCCGCGCTGGCAGCTTAACGCCGGATGTCAGCGGGCGGTTGCGGAATTTCCCGGGGCATCGTGCCGCTGGGTAAGCTGTTTTCCCGCAGATGAGGATTTCGATCTGATAGCCGCAGGGATTGCAAGCGCAAAGCCGGATGGAATTATCTGCAATTCTGATCATATCGCCGCCAAACTTTGCTCATTCGTATTGCGCGCAGGAATGAAAGTGCCGGAGGATATTGCAATGATCGGCTGTTATAATACGCCGTGGATTTATGAATCGGAAGTTCCGCTTACCAGTATTGACGTCCAGCCGGAAACGCTTGGAAGAATGGCGGTTGAGTTACTCCTCAGCGGCCGTAAGGAAATTATTTGTCATAAACCTGTTCTGCATATCCGCAGGTCTTCAAATGCCAATATTAAAGAAACAAAATTTCCCAATATAAACAGCGCTTATAAAGAAGAGCTTTATGCCGCGCAAAACTAAAAACTTAAAAAATGGAGAAGATAAATGAAAAAGTCAAAATTCACACTCGTTGAATGTGTGTCCAGGTAAGGTATCACTAAACTAGACGAATGAAATGTTTCGTCCATACCAATTGTCCATTTCAGGTATGTAGCCTAATCACTAGCCACTGGCTAACGCGTGAGGATAAAGTTGCGAGACGGGAAAGCT
>CAIPAT010000012.1 GCA_903863035.1 uncultured Lentisphaeria bacterium | reverse complement strand
GCGGGATTGCGATCTTTTGAATTTGGATTCGTACCCTTCGAATGCCTTCGATACCACGGTATCGGCGACTTCTCAGAATACGAACCAATCGTCAAAATCTGCGCAATCTATACGCAATTTTTAGCTTTACAGAGTACTAGAGTAGAAAATTACTGTAGCGGCTTACCTTTATACAAACAGAAATGGGAAATTGTAATGGATTCAAAGCAGACTTTCACCGCATTGCCGCCATTTACCATTGATTCGCAAAAGGCGGAAAAGATGGCAATGGATGAAGTATATTCCTCCGTCAGGAGTTCATCCGGCGGCCTGACTGCTCAGGAGGCTTTGTCCAGATTGCAGGCCTGCGGCGCCAATGCGATTGTTGAAGAAAAGAAAAGCCCGTTAAAGGAGCTGTTTAAATTTTTCTGGGGTCCGATTCCGTGGATGATCGAATCCGCCGCCGTGCTTTCCCTGATCGCTGAAGATTCCAGAGACTTTGCTATCATCATGTTCATGCTGATCTTTAACGCACTGCTCGGTTTCTGGGAGGAGCGCAAGGCCGGCAATGCCCTGGACGCCCTGAAAAAAGGGCTGGCATTGAAAGCGCGGGCGCTGCGCGACGGCAAATGGAGTGAAATCGACGCTTCTCTGCTGGTTCCCGGCGATGTGGTGCGCATCCGCCTGGGTGACGTCATTCCAGCGGACGGCAAGCTTATTGAAGGCGAATATCTGAGTGTCGATCAGTCCGCGCTGACCGGTGAATCGCTGCCGGTAAGCAAGAAAGCCGGAGATATAGTCTATTCCAGCGCTGTCGCCAAACAGGGTGAAATGCTTGCGGTAATCACCGCCACCGGGAGCAATACATTCTTCGGGCGTACTGCCCAGCTCGTAGCTGGAGCCGGTAATATTTCCCATTTTCAGCAGGCGGTAATGCGGGTCGGCAACTTTCTGATTGTCATTGCGCTGGCGCTCTGCCTGATTCTCAGTGTAGTGGTGCTCTACCGTGACCATGTCGCCACCGGTACCATTGATCTCGTGGAAATTCTGCGTCTGGTTAAATTTGTGCTCCTGCTGGCGATTGCATCCATCCCGATCGCCATGCCGGCAGTTTTATCGGTAACGATGGCGCTCGGGGCGCTGGCGATGTCCAAAAAACAGGCCATCGTCTCCCGGCTGCAATGCATTGAGGAAATGGCCGGGGTGGATATTCTCTGTTCCGACAAAACCGGGACTCTGACCAAAAACCAGCTGACCCTGGATAAACCGGTGCTGTTTGAGTCGGCTACGGCTGAGGACTGCATCCTTGGCGGCGCTCTTGCCAGCAAAGAGGAGGATAATGACGCGATTGATCTGGCGGTCATCGGCGGACTTGCGGACAAAGCAGCGCTGAAAAATTATACCCAGACTAAATTTGTGCCGTTCGATCCGGTATCAAAACGTACCGAGGCGACGGTTAGAATGCCGGACGGCTCCATGTCGCGTTTTACTAAAGGCGCACCTCAGGTCATTATCAGTATGAGTGATATGAATAACGAGCAGAAAAGCAAAGCTGACGGCGTCATCAAGGAACTTGCCTCGCGCGGTTATCGCGCCCTCGGCGTGGCTAAGTCGGCGGATGACGGTAAAACCTGGAAATTTTCCGGCATAATCCCGATGTTCGACCCGCCGCGCGACGATTCGGAGGAGACTATCCGCCAGGCCCGCGCACACGGTCTGGCAGTCAAAATGGTTACCGGCGATGACATTGCCATTGCTTCGGAGATTTCCGGCAAACTCGGCATGGGAACTCACATTCAGTCCGCAACCGCTTTGTTTGAAGGCAATTCTCCCGATAACCTGCCGCCGAAAGCATGTGAATGCATCGAGAAAGCCGATGGTTTCGGCAGGGTCTTCCCTGAGCATAAATACGGCATTGTCAAAGCGCTTCAATCGCGTGGACACATTGTAGCAATGACCGGCGACGGCGTCAATGATGCTCCGGCGCTGAAACAGTCCGATGTCGGCATTGCGGTTTCCGGCGCCACCGATGCCGCCAGGGCCGCCGCCGCGCTGATCCTGACCGCTCCCGGCTTGAGTGTCATTATTACCGCGATCGAGACTGCCCGCCAGATCTTTGAGAGGATGTTGAGCTATACAATCTACCGGATTGCCATGACAATGGATTTGATGGTGTTTGTGGTGCTGGCAATGCTGGTATTCCCGCATGTGGCTGGGGCTGGCGGCCTGGTGGAGACATTCAAGCCGCTGACCGCCACGATGATTATTATCCTGGCGCTGCTGGATGATATTCCGATTATGACGATAGCTTACGACTATACCAGAATTGACCCGAAGCCGGTACACTGGCAGATGGGCAGGGTGCTGGCGATTTCGACTGTGCTTGGTATTCTGTCGGTAGTTGAAACTTTCGGCCTGCTGTTCATTGGCATGTATTACCTGAATGAAGAAGTGATGGGCGTGGTTATTGATCCGTCCCATCTGCAAACCATGGTCTTTCTGCAACTGGTGGTCGGCGGACATCTGCTGCTGTTCATTACAAGAACGTCCAACCGCTTTTTTGTGAAGCCATTCCCGAGCGCGAAACTTTTCTGGGCTATTATCGGCACTCAAGTCTTTGCGGCGCTGATGTGCGGATTCGGCTGGGAGGTTCCGCAACTGCCGTGGACGCTTATCGCGATTGTGTGGCTGTACAACGCAATATGGATGTTTGTGCTGGATATTGCCAAGGATATTACCTACAAGCTGCTTGATTACAGAGCCGGACATCAGGCAAAGTTCCTGAAGGATACGTCCGAATCAATTGTTCATCGTTAGAAGCGGGAAAGCCAGGACGTTTTTTTTATGTTAAATTTTCAGCCGTGCAGAGTATATATTTCGTCAACCCTGGCCCAAAACGCAGACTTGCGTTTATTGGCGGCGACAAGCGCCGCAGCGTAGTCCGAATGATTTGGAAGAGTGCGCCAGTCTGTGATTTTTGGCGCGATTTTATTCAGTTCAGTCCAATATTCCGCACCATGAACGTAGGCTTTGGCGTTTTTACGTTCCAGAATCGAGTCCAGTAATGCGCGGAAAATCGCCGTTGCGGCTAGCAGGAATCCCGCCTTTTTGAACGGTTTCAACAACGAACTAAGCTGATAGTAATCCATGCCGTCAATTTTTTCATGCCGTTGAATAACATATTCAGCAGCCTCAGCCGTCCGCCCGATCTCAATTAGAAAAGCCACATTGTTCGAACTGAAATGCTTTTCGCTCATAATCACGGCAGTTTCATCGGCAACCACCTTCTCATATTTATCTTTGCCGATTATTTCCAGCAGTTCGCCAAGATTTTCTTTTGACCGATAACCTCGAAAAAGTTTCCGGCAAAGCGTTTCCAGTTCTTCCGTCATATCGAGTTTTTTGAAGATTTGCTTTCTAAACTCATAGGAAACATATTGATCCTCCGGAATTTTTTGCAGCCACAGAAGCGCATTGGAATAATCTTTGCAATCATAATACAGACGCGCAATTTCCTCCATATCACGGGGCCAAACCTGCCCGTCACCCCGGCTTGTCCTCAACTCAATCAAAAGTTCCGGATCTTTCATCTGTCTGGCCAGAACCGCCAGTGCGGCGGAAGCGTTGCCGGCAGAATAGCTGTCCTTGCTGTTAACCGATTTGCGGCGATAAAACTCAAACATGCTGCGCAGGTTCTTTTTGGGCAGGATTTTTCCCGCCGACTCCAGCAGGTTGCCCCTCACTCCATATTCATCCTCATCAAGCAGCTTGAGTATCAGCTCCTCAATAAAGTCCTTGTCCTTGCACTTTGCGGCGCAGGCTGCGAACAATTCGACGGCTTTGCCGGAATACGCCTCGCCGATCATGCCGCTGGAATCATCGCAACAATTAAAAACCGTTCCATCGGTCTCAATAAACGAAGCAACCAGCTGAAGACCGGTTTTCGGATCAGCGCTGCTTTTTGAAAGTTCGTCAAGCATTTCCGAGAGTTTACTGGAAAAATCATGAGAGTCGCTGTAACCGATGAAATCCGACATGCCGTGCAATGCCGCAACTTTTAGTTTGAAACGCGTAACGCTTTCCTCCGGCGAGGCAAGCAGCCGGTCAATATAGTCGTCAACATCCGGGTATCTGGCCGACAGCTCAAGCAATGCGTCAGCTAAAGTTCCCGAATCAAGAGCAAGCAACTTGTTTTTGCGTGATGACATCACCGTTCTCCTGCAATAAATTGAATCTACACCAGACCCTGCGCAACTACGGAATATAGGCACAATGGCATTTCCCGTAATTTATACTCTGCACGGTTGAAAATTCAACTATAGATTGCGAAGATTTTGAGAATTAGTTCGTATTCTGAGAGGCTGCCGATACCGGGGTATCGAAAACCTCGAAGAGTGCGAATCCAAACTCAAAAGATCGCAATCCCGCAATTGCGGGATGAATTTTCAACCGTGCAGAGTATATATCAGGTTATTGACAACTCAAACCGGCATAATGAAAATTATCGACTTCCGGAAATGCAGAGAATTTCAGAGGATCGACAGCCGGGGCACGCGGAGGCGCGGTGATGCGGTGATGCGGAGTAAAACCATTTTTTATCCCGCGACTGCGGGAAGGATATGGAGAGCACTGAGAAAACCGGGAAATATTGTCCACTAATTACACGAACGAATCTTTTCCCAAAGTACCGCAAGCATCCCTGCTTGCGATTCTCTTTCTCAAGCTGGAAGCTTGAGGTACTTTGCTTATCATTTCCCCTGCACAGCATTATCGGCACATTTGCCGCCATTGAACCGGCGGTATCCGGTCATTCTGATGACTTCACCGCAGGTAATCCACGGTGCGTCATTTTTATCCGGCAGCCGGTTTTCACGGAACGCCTTCATGATAATTTCTTCGATTCCGGGAATGACATCCATGGGAACTCCTTTGGCATCCTCAATGCTTTTGGTGTATTCCGGCGGAACTGGATTAATGGTGCTGGATTCGTAAGCTCCATTGCAGATGATTGTTTGCGCCGAGGCGATTTCAAGCCCGCAAATAAAACTGCTGCCGCCGTTCAATTTATTTATCAGCGCATCCATTACATTTTGACGGACAGTAATTCCCTGCTCTGAGGTGAATTCATCAACCGTACCATCCTTAAACGTTATCACAGTTTTTGTATTATCGTACTCGATTTCTCCATTTTGTCCGCTGATAATCGTAACCGGCCCCTGACGCTCCGCGCAACCGTGTGTAACATAAAACAGGATAGTTTTAGCTTCATCCGTCATGGCTTTTATCCAGGCGGTGTCGGCGCTGGCAATCTCTCTGGCGCGGAACAACCCTGACTGCACGGCGGTAATGGCGGCAGGTTTCGCGAAAGATTTGCCGGCATAAAAGCTCAGCAGATTTAAATAGTGGGCGAGGGCATTGTTAAACGGGCTGTCCAGCACCCAGGATTCTCCGCACTTTAGCTTTCCAGCCCAGGCGTTGCGCTGATAGTATTCAAGATTACGCGGCCAGAAACCGTAAGACTTTAAAGTATGCACCTGCCCGATTCCGCCGTCGAGGATATACTGCTTGATTTTACTGGTTTCCGGTTGATACATACTCTGATACCCGACCGCGACAAATTTTCCGGTTTCCAGTTCCGCGTCACGCATGGCGGCAGCTTCCTGCACCGTCGCGGCGACCGGCTTCTCCACATAAACATTGGCTCCGGCGCGCATGGCGGCAATGCTCATCGGCGCATGCATGGCGATACCGGTGGGGATAAAGCAGATGTCAATTTCACCGCGAAGCTCCTCCAGCATCTGTTTATAATCGGTGAATAACCGGCAGCCGATGCTTTTCAGGAAATCACATTTCTCTTTCTCCTCATCCTGATTGATAATGGTCGCGCCAGTAATGCAGATCCGCCTCTGCTGATATTCCCGGACAAGATCGTTATAGTGGACTTGTCCGAATCCGGATACTCCGATAATTGCTGTATTAATCATTTAGTATATTTCCCGTAAAACTATATTCTAAACTGCGGACATTTTTTCGTCAAGTGTTGTGGAGAACCCGCGTTCTATTCTGGAAAGCAGCAGAACAGATCCGACCAGCATGAAATTTGTAACAATATTTGCAATGCCGAAAACTATTGCCCATGAGTCCATATTCATGTTTACCGAGATTACCACTTGAACGCCCCAGAGCCCCAGAGCCAGCAGGAATTTAATGCTGACGACAATCAGCATTCCGTGATGCGGAATGCCGTTGCGGAGCGGCTGTCCGCTTCTGGAGCATTCCATATCCTGAAGGATGTTCCGCTTGATTATTATCCACCATACCCAGACCGCTATTGACAACGGCAGTATCAACAAACCGAACCATTTGAATGCGACCATCGCCTGCTGACGCTGCATCCACCACATCAGAACAGGAATTGACAGCACCGACAGCACGTTGATTATGTCAAACAGCCGGAAAGCAACATGAAGCCACTTCGTCTGCGGCCCGATGGACGGCACAATCTGCATCTCTTCGACTTTTTCCGGACTCCACGGCGCGGGCGGTTGGAATTTCTTGTCGCCGCCCATTCGATGCCAGAGGATATAAACAAAAACGGCAACGCCAACTGCGACAAATTGAAAAGCAGCGGTCCATATAAAAATAAACCTGTACGCGAAATCTGAATTGTGACAAAAATATCTTACCACATCAATAAAGAGCCCAGCTGCCACTCCGCCGATAATCTGACTTACTGAGACCGCCATGGCCTGCGCTGAACAGAACTGTCCGAAGCGGGATTGCGGAAACAGCCGCATGTCGCGCGGGAACGAGGCCGCTTTATACAGCGCGAGTTGAAATGAAGCCGTCAGGGTAGTGCCGAGACACAGCCAGAAGAAGTAATTGCCGGGAAAGCTGACAAAAATCCACACCCATGGCATAACCCCTGAAATCAGATTGAATATGCCGTTGTACATAACGATGCGCACCGGATTCCAGCGGTCAACAAAAACTGCGGTAAAATACATGGCCGTCATCTGGGCGATGCCATTGACCGCCACCAGCTTCCCTATCTGATCCAGGCTCAAGCCCATTTCACGATTGAAAAATATCATAAATGCACTGATGGCATAGGAAATTGAATAGAAAGCTGACGAGATGAATATCATCCAGTAGAATTTATGCGTGAAGCATTCACTAAAAAACGTTTTGAGTCCCGCCAGTCCCTTGCCGGCTTTGGCAGCGTCCTCCCCGACCGGCGGGTATTCGCCTTCCTTCACCATCAGACACATTATGCCAAATCCGACGAAATAAAGCACCGCTGCGCCGAGAAAAATTTCACGCATATGCGACTCGGCATATTTGAAAATGAAAAAATTATACAAAGTAGTTGCCATCATGGTGATAATCCGCAGAATCCCGACAAAACGGCCGATAACCTGCGGGGGCACTACGTCATTAAACAAATACCAGAAAACGGAGCTGACAAACATATTAAAAAACTGGAACATAATCATGAAGAACCCGATCAATACAACAGTCAGGGTGGCCGGAGCAAACTGTGTTAATGCGGGAGAATATTTTTGCAGCAGCAGGCTGATGTCATCACTCCAGCCCAGCATGGCCAGGCTGATACACAGGAACGGCATTGTGCAGACAATAAACGGGATGCGCCTGCCCCATCTGCTGCGAAACCGGTCGCTCTTAAAGCTGACATACGGGCATACGGTCATGTGGAGAATACCCGGAACCGTAGATAAAATAACCCCCATCATCCAGTTTGGACAGCCCAGCCCCTTCAATTTCAGCGGCACAATGCTTGGCACCACCGCTTCCATTAATGTAAAGCAGAAATCCCCCCAGAGCAGCCAGGCTAATACTGCGGTCAAACCGATTTTAGTATAGGTCAGGGTCCCGCAACGATAAGTTTTTGAAGCGGATGCCGGCTGCTGAATATTTTTCATTGTCATTTTATTACGTCGCGATAATATTGTTTATAGATCAATTTTTAGAATCTGCATTGTCTCTGGCGATGATGCCGAGTTCGGTAACACGGAAGGTGTCATCCATGCCTATCCGGCATGTGCAGCACCCCTGAATCTCCCGGCAGAAATCGCCGAAGAAGTCACCATTCTGCAACGGCAGTTCAAGAATTTCATGTTCATGCGTGGTCAAAAAAGCTTTGCCTTCATGCACATTAATAACGCCTTTATCTCCGGCAATGCGCATCCGGTCATCACCGCACAACTGTGATTTCAATGGCTGATAAAAATCCGCATTGATTGTACCGAAGCCGCCGTTTTTGAACGAGAACAACATAACGGCGGCGGTTTCACAATCGCCGTAGCCGAAATTGTGCCGGCTGGAGTGGTCCGCCTGAATTGAATTCATATCGCCCATAATCCAGTAAGCCCAGTCAATGGCATGGACCGCCACCCATAAAATAGTACCGCCGTAAGTTTCGCGCCGCTTGCAAAACTCAGAACGACCAGTTCCGAATTTATATGATTTTTGCCCAGTAAACAGAACCGGCTCGCCAATTTCTCCGCCTTTGACTGCCTGATATGCCGCATAATATTCCGGTGAATAGCGCATCCCGTGCATCCCGATAATCCTGACGCTATTTTCCGCCGCCGCTAATTTCAAACTGGTCAACATCTGCAAATCATGAGCAACAGCTTTTTCTGTAAAGCAGTTGATGCCCCGCCGCAGGCAATCCAACGAGATCACGCCGTTAAGATCATAACGTGATGCTATTACCGCCACGTCAGGGTGCTGCTCATCCAGCATCCGGCGGTAATCATCATAAAAACGGCAGCCGTGAAACTGAATAACACCTGTCGCTGCCGCGTCATTAATATCTGCCGGATCCGCAGTCGCTACTCCGACAATCTTCAACTCAGGATTTTTTCTGATACTTTCAAGCGCATATCCGGTATGTCCGCAGAACCCGATGATTACTGTCTTCATGCTGCTTTTATTACATATAGACAAAATACTATTTATTCTCTGTCAGCGGGTAAAACTCTTTGTCCAGTTCGCCAGCCGCCGCCTGCTTAGCCAGTCCGGACATTTTTTCCAGCAGATTGCCGTCGCCCCATACCAGGATGTAGCGCTGAGTGGCGGAGTAGCCCGGCTGCATAGTTCCCGGAGTTTTGCCGAATTGCACAGCCGAAACTGGTTTTGACGCGTCTCCAATAATCAGCTTATTCCACTGATCGCTGCCTGGGCAGAAGATTATTCCATAAGAGAAATTGCCGCAGGTATTATAATACATCACCCATTTGCAGTCTTTTGTCTCGCCAGGCTTCAACTCCGCTTTACTGCCGTCCACGAATAATTCCAGATTCTTTTGATAAGCCTGCAATGTTTGAAAGTCGCCGGTAATTTTGACTTGCCTGTCAACAGTTGTCCGGTTTCCCACAAAAAGAACATTCTCCCCCCTCTTTATGGTGGAAAATGCCTTTTTCTCCATTCCTGAATCTGGAGGACAGCTGGTCAGAATCAAGGTTTTGCCGTCATTAGCGGTTTCTGCGCTGATGGACGGCCAGAGGGCAGCGCTGGTTAGAAATGCCGTTACATCTTTTGTTTTCATACTGTACAGCAACGGATCTGATGCGGAGCTTTTCTGTCCGGATTGTGAAATCAGCTCAGTATTGTAACGTTCTTTACGGTAAATTTCCATAGAACCGCCGCCGGTATTTATAGTTACCTTATTAATCTTGCCGTCATGCTGATCAATGTTGATTCCGGCATCTCCGGCGGCGGAAACCGCCATCGCAACCACGGCAACTGCCGAAGCTACTGTTTTGACTGTTTTATTCATTTTTTCATCTCCTTTATTGCTGTTGGATGATAATGCCGAATTGTATGCTGTCGGATCAAATTTTACTGGCGGTACATGCGTAATATGTTGCGGAATAAAAAAATCATTCGGATTGAAATACAAGCAGGAATCAGTCGCAAGATATGGAGCTATTTTTTTACCATCTGCCATGATTGATAAATTATTATTTTTTCCAAAGATACCGCGAAGCCCCCAAACTTTGCCTGCATCTTCAATTGAAACGCTAATCTTATAAGTTCCACTGCAAAATTGGGCTTCAGATTTTCCGTCCGGTCTAAGCAATTCAAGAAAAGAAGAGCCTGTGTTCATAAAAGAAGGCGCAAGTGAAATTGTAAGTTCAGTAGTTTTTTCCGGAACTTTAAAATAAATTTTACTCCCTCCAGCTCTGCCTCCGATATTTGTATTCCATAGCCATACCCACTGCAATCCATCGGATATGGAAAAATCAAACAATTGTATCTTAGGGTCAGTGAATATAGCTTTATAAACACCTGCTTCAGAGGCGGGAATAGTCATACTGTAATGGATATAGGCTTCACCTTTTATCTCATTTGCCAGAAGCTCTTTCCCCATAGGGTTTATTATTTTCACCTGCACAGGAATAGAACCTTTTTCAGAACAAACCCCAATGTTGATTGTGAAACTTTTACCATCTTTATTAAGTATGAATATCTCAGGTGGCCGTGAAAGAATAGATGGCAATCCCTTTTCAATAAAACGTGGTTTCACAGGTTTGCCATAATCATTCAGCGCCGCAAGAAAAATCGGAATACGCAGCGACATGTAACCAAAGCCCAGTGATGTTTGTCCTATGGTTCCAAAACCATCCATCAAATCACCCTGCTTATTAACAATCCCATTGAGATAATAAATCAGATAAAACATTCCGTATTCAAGATATTTAGTGTCTTTTGTTATGAAGTAGGCATAGGCCATAAGATTAATGCAATCTCCGCCAAGTCTCCAGATGCTGGCGGTATCGCCGTACCCTTCGATATATGCGTCAGCCCATAGTACAATTCTTTCAGCGCTTTGCTTATCGCCGGTAATGTCATAGTATTTCTCAAGCCAGGGAGCGTAATTCTCCCACCCGCGGTCGCCAGAAAAAGCGCCTTTAGGTATAATCTTACCTCTACCGTTTATATAACTGAGGGTTTGATTGCAAAAGGTTCTGTCACTGTTCATATTCTGACTATTGAACATATGTTTAACATATGTTTCCGCTATCTCAAAATATTTTTTATCGCCAGTTGCAAGGTACAAATCCAAGAGGGCCGATGATGTTCCGGCGCCGGCCCTGCCGTCATTGGGGGTTTTGAATTTTTCCTTCACGGAATTGCCCCACATTTCAGCAACATCAAGGCCGCGCCTGTCACCAGTAAGATAATAATAGTAAATCATGAAGTTGGTCATGTTGTTGTAATCCATAAGACGGTTGCCGGAATGCCAGTGACTTAAACCTTTATAATCATTAAGCCCCCCTTTTATCTTGCCATGCGGATATTCCAGCATTTCATATTCAGGCGTTGTCCAGTTGCACATATCTATATCCATCAGATGCCTGGCATTTGCCACTGCCCAACGGAAATATTTCGGATCTCCGCTCCTTATGTAAAGCATCCACGGCACGGTGCCGCTGCAATGATGATATCCGCGCCAGCAGCGATATGCGTCATCCCATCTTTTTATTTTATCATTCCAAACTGTATGACTGTCTCCATAATTAAATTTGCCATAGTCTTTCGTATAATCCTGCAAGCGCCTTTCACAATCAAAAAGTTTTGAAAGAGCTTTTTCTGCTTCAGAGTATTTTTCAGGGGAAACCGGCAAAATCCTCCCGAAAACACCACTGGAACACATACGTTCGGGAGATGGCATTATAAGCGGAGTATTCTCCAGCAATAACGCCATTTTTGCGCAGTCTTTTTCCTGTATGTTGAAATCTATAAATATCTCGGCACTTTTCGCAACCCCCATACAGTTTTCATCTTTGCTATTTCTGATATATCGCAACTTATACTCCTCCTGCTTATCTTTTGAAGTCGAGGCATAATAAGTTTCGGGGACTTTGAAATCCAATATTTTGCCTTCATGGCAAAACCAGAGGTATTGACGGTTGGCATCTGTAACTTTCCTGTCAGGCATAGCCACGCCATGAGCCGGCCATAGATGATAGGTTAACGCACCGTGGCCAACTACTTCTAATTCGTTAGGAAACTCCTGCCAGAAATTACTTATAAAAATCATGGCAGAAAAATCTTTCCCGAACAGCCCTGCCCAACCTGCTGCTCGCCTGCCATCGCCTTCCGTTTTCCAGTTTTCCGGCTTATTTCCGGTGCCTAAAAGAAATTTATCATTATCATATTGCAGAAGGTATTCTGAAACTCCTTCTTTCAAGCCGCCAATTTTGCGTCTACCGCCCCAGGAAACTTCTTCTGCTTTCACCGGTATTGTTATGCCTATATCGCTGAATTTAGCCTTGTCAGAATTTTCCGTTACAAGGAAAGTATAATGCATCTTCACAAAGGCTTTTCCTTTGAAAAAATTCAATCTTGCAATATAGCGGCAGGATTTTTCACCCTTTTCAGAATAAAACCAGCCTTCGGCTTTAATCACAGAACGGATAGCGCCGTTTAACTCAACCTTGACTTCGTCAGGAGCGCCTAAACATGAAGCAAAAATATTCCCATCTTTATTTTTGAAATAGATGTTTAAGTTTTTGGCCTCTTTTGCAAGAACGCTTTTCTGTCCAATCCTCACGGAATCAAAAAGATTAAAACGTTCTTTATTTATATTGAAAACAGCTCCGCCAGTATTTACTTCAAAATCCTTTGCTGTCTCCTTAATAATAATACCGTCACCGGCTTCTTTTCTAGCGCTTGCTGTATTTACTTCCAGTTTCAGTTTTTCCTCATGTTTGCCATTCAAATCATAAATAAAGTCAATCATCACCCATTGAACGCTCTTATCTTGCGGCCATGCGTTAAGCTGCTGCATCTGAAAGGGTATTTCCGATCCAGAATTATCAACTAATTTCAGTTTTGAAATATCTTTCAGTTCACCTTGTTTAAAAGGCACTCCGACTGTAAATGGATATTCTTTAAAAACAACTTTTTCAGTTGGATTAAAAGTCATTGCTATATCGGCGCTAATTGCTGTGCAAGCTGATATAATTATAAAAGCAGAACAAAACATTCTCATCTTAAGATCTCCTTATGTTTAATATTATGATGCGTCTTGCTAAATAACTTGAAAATACCAAGTTGGTTAGTGAAGTAATTAATCTTATTGTTAATTTTGTACTCAAATCATTTTTGTATTTTATGGCTTCTTCGTATCAGTTTTAATTTTTATTTCAAATCTCCGTAAAAATTTTTCTATTTTCTTCTTATGATTTTCTACTTCTAATCTAAGCGTGAACCCCGTGCAGCCATGAACAAAAGATGAAATATCTATTTTGTCGCCGTTTAAATTGCTGTTTTCCAGAACCGTCAAATAAGCGTTCCCTTTTTCATTTTTTATACTGATACGATTCTGACCCGGACACTTCATCCATGCTTTAATTGAAACTTTATCAAAAAATTTATCTTCCCCTGCAACAAACCGATAATCGATGTATCCATATCTTAAAGGTTTTATATTAATAGATGATGGATAACGCGGAGCTTTTAACGGATCTGTGAGGGAAGGCCATTCGATATAAGTAAGATCTCTCCAGCCTGAGGAATAATAAATGCCTTTCCCGTCAGCCTTGAAATCATAAACTCCATGAAAGTTTTTTGAATCTATTAAATGATTGTACTCTTTACATATATTTTTTACTTCTTTAAAGATTTTTTTATTAGGAAACGTTTTATTCGGATTAGAAAAGAAAAACGCATTTTTCTTTATGATGTCATTTAGTGCCCTGAAGTTTTCTTTGCTAATATTACACCAGGATGTTCCCATCATTCCTATAAACTTTTCGGTTCTATTTCGATAAGCATAATTAGTAAAAAGAAAACTATTCAATTCATATTTGGGACAACCAATTGTTTTAAACCCTTTTTCCTGCAAATAATTTATTGTCGGAAATTCTCTTGCCGGTTCATAATGCCAGTCACACATAATTATATCTTTTGGCAGTAAATCTATCGCGTTGCAAAGCTCATCTGGTATTCCGCCGTAACATCCAGACTGAGCAAAAGAAGCATCTTTGAAAGCATCAGGATCCAGCATTGAGTCAGACCACATCATGGTCCTGATATTTCTGCTGCTAAAATATTTATGAAATTTGTTTATATCAGAAACAAAAATCTCATGAGGCTTTTTTTCTCTACATTTGGAACAATTAAAAACGGAATGTCTTTTTCTCGGATCGTATGAACTCAAGGCTTCATCATGACCGATATGGAAATAATTCGGCTTAAAGACCTCAATTATTTCATCTGTCAATTCAAAAAGAAACTCATACAAACCCGGCGCATATATGCAATGAACATTCGAATTTAACTCACGAAATTCCGGGTGTGCATCCAGAATGTAATCAATATGAGAGAAAGTAGGCAGTAGAGGAATAAACGCCACTTGCCTTGAGCGAAGATATTCCACCAAATCATGAAATTTTTCTTTTTCAATTGCCCAAGATGCTGAAATTTCAGGATGTGATTCAAATTTAAAAGCTTGTTCAAGTTCAATACATATTGTATTAATGCCAGCATTTATGGCAGAGTCAATAAGCTTTTTTAGCACTCTAAAATCAGATGATCCAAATCGCAGACTGAAAAATTGTCCTTTTATCTCCATTTGATATCTCACTTACTTACTTACTTACTTACTTACTTATCTTTCATTCTTATAAGTCATTAATTGACCGAATTAGGAAACATTACGATTCCAGAGTTTTAGTATAATTGCGCTGTTTGGTGGTTTTTATTTGAGAACATACTCTTTTAATGATTTTTTCCTGATTAGCGATAAGTGACATTTTTTATGTCTGACGCCTTAGAGGCAGATGAAGGTGTTTGTATAATCTTATATTTCTTATTGTCAGAATGACCATCAAGGAATAAAGCGATTATGTTATTTGAAGAATGCCTGTAATATGCGTGGCTATCCAAATTAGACTGAGTTGCATCAAAGGTACCCTTTCCGTCAACAGAATAAAGAAAAGTAGACGGCTTTTGAAACAGACCTATATTCATAGTTGGACTAGTACCTTGTGGCGCTTCATTAAAAGAATAAGCATTAGTAAGATAAATATTTCCAGAAGATAGTTGATTAAGTTGATTATCCGTTGCGGACGGGCACCAAAATGAGGTTTTAACAGAATAATTCAAGCTTTTTCTTTCAGGGTAAACCTCCCTGAAAATATATAAATGCACATACACATTACGATCAGGGAAACATCCTCTTGATCCATCAAGATAATTATTCAAACCCAAAAATAATTGTTTTATATTATTCTTGCAACTAATTTGCTTTGCTTTTTCTCTCGCTTTATTCAATGCCGGCAGCAACATTGAGGCGATGATCGCGATAATCGAGATCACAATGAGGAGTTCGATTAAAGTAAAACCTCTAAGCATCAACGAGTTGCGACTTATCGGCTCTGCCTCATCGACCAAACCGTGCGTGCGGTTTTCCCTCACACGGCTTTCCCCCTGTTCTTCTTCGTTTAGCATTC
>CAIPAT010000011.1 GCA_903863035.1 uncultured Lentisphaeria bacterium | reverse complement strand
ATCGCCTCGTCAAATCTCGGATACTGCTGGTTATAGTTGTAGAATGATGAACGCGAAATACCCAGCCTGTAAGCGATCTGACTGTCAGTCAGTCCTTCTGCTGCGAAATCCATTGCGCGTTCCGGAAAACTTTCGTCGTACTTTGATTCTGCCATGATACATGTCTCCTTCCTGGATTTTTATATTAGTTAAGTATGCGCTAAACCGAATCAAGCGAAATCAGCAACTTATAATCAGTAATCCCATAGAATAACCAAGAATAAATCTGCCGCCATTGTCAATTAATTCAGCCTATACTTAATATTATAAATCAAAAACTAAATAAAAGCAACCTCTATTTTTAAATTTTTGAAAAATATGATGAATTCATTATTTTACAATTCATAACTCATGACTCGTAATTATTGAACATGAATAGACAAGATAGACAGAGCCAGGAGTTCTAAAGTGCGGGAAGACCTAGAGATACAAAGCACCCATTAACCCCTAACAATTAACACCTGACTCTCTCGTCTTTGCTCTATTATTTATTCTGTCAACAGGAACGATGTGGATGAGCACTAGGAATGGCCGGATTTTGAGCATTTAAAATGGCCGGAAAGCGGTCATTTAGTGCTGAGTGCGCATAATGCTGGCCGGTTGCCTGATAACAGGCAATCGGAAACATAGTTTTTGGCGTGTGTAAAGATTGTTTTTATTAAAAAAAATGAATTGGAGACCATGCCATATCAGTCCGAATATATCTGCCCGGCGTATAGTTCATGCTTCGCATGTAGAATACTTTGCCGCGTATAGTTTCGGCTGAGAACCGACAATTCTGCCTCCAATATCCTTTTCGGGGATGGTTTTTTCTCCTTGTTTTGTAGATTCGTGCTTATGCTTATTTTTTGCGAGCCATCATTCGGTAGCTTTTCCCTTCAATCGTAACAACTTCGCAATGATGAAGCAGGCGATCAAGAATGGCGCTGGTAATGGCGGCATCTTTATTGAAAATATCTCCCCATTCTTTGAATGCTTTATTGCTGGTCAAAATGATGCTTCCAGTTTCATAGCGGGCGCTGATGACCTGAAAAAGCAGATTGGCCCCGTGCTGGTCAATCGGAAGATATCCTATTTCATCCATGCACAAAATGTCAGTTTTAGTGTAATTTTTCAGTGTTCTCATGAAATTTCCGGCTACCTGTGCCGCATGAAGGTGGTTGATGATATTGGCAGCAGTCTCATAAAGGACGGAATACCCATTGGCGCAGGCATGAAGCCCCAAGGCAGTCAGCAAATGCGTTTTACCCACACCGGGCAAACCCAAAAATGCTATATTTTTCTTATTCTCTGCGAATTTCAGGGTAAAAAGATACCGGACGAGTTCTTCATTAATCTTGTCCGGATGACTCCAGTCGAAGGCTTCGAGCGTTTTTCGCTGCGGGAAATGAGCTTGATTTATCCTGCGTTCAACGGCTCTTCCGCGTTTATGCGCGACTTCGGCATTTATTGCCTGAGAGAAGAAGTCCAGGGTTGAAGTTTCTTTTTGGGCCGCAACTTCAAGTAAGTTGTAGACCTCATCCCGCAAGTGAGTCAGTCCTAAATAATCGAGATCTTTAATCAGTTCATTTTCCATATACATACCTTTCATTTTATGTCATATTCATCGAGATCGGGTTGTTCCAGCGTAACATTGAGGTTATCCGCCCCCTTGGTCACATGAAGCAATCCCATGCTGTTTTCAACCGGCCGTTTTTTCAGCCGGATCAGGTATTCCACGTAATCCTCGCCTTACACCTGATTTTCAACCGCTGACATCAAGGCGCTCTGAACCATGATTTTTCCGTAAATTTCGACCAGCAGCATGATCTTTTTCATGTGTGATTCGATATTAAGCATCCTGGCTTCAAGTTCACGCAGCATTGTTGCGGCATCCTGACCAAGCGAGAGAAAATCACTTTTCAAATTTTGTCTGGCGGCGGTCTGGCGCTCGTCAAGCATCAGCTTGCAATGGCCGGGATCAGCGATAGTATGACCTTTGTAGTAGCTTCGCAGATGTGAAGTAATCAGCTTTGCGTCATGGTAAATATAGACGTTTTCGGAAGTGATTTTCAAGCTCAGATTTATCCCTGCATATCGTGATGGCACGCTGTACTGGTTGCCGTCACACCAGACCCGGCAGCGCGAATCAGCCGATCTGTTTTCAATTCTGGCACAGTCAAACCGATGCGGGTTCAGCGGTAAAAGCGCATTCTTTTCTTCGCTGTTGAAGCTCACAAGCGGCTGTTGACGGGTAGTGCCGTGAATTCGCACATTGGCAGTCTTCTCCAACCAGCCCTTAAATGACATTTGCGCTTCTTCCAGGCTCGAAAAATTACTGCCGGTGATAAAATTACCTTTTATATAACCGATTCCATTTTCGATACGGCCTTTTTTATGTAAAGCTTTACATAAAAAAGGTTATGCAAAGTTGGATATTATGTAAAGTTGCGGCATTTCAGCATGCCGCTTTTGCCTAGAATATTGGCAAA
Organism: uncultured Lentisphaeria bacterium; assembly: GCA_903863035.1. Taxonomy (GTDB): domain Bacteria; phylum Verrucomicrobiota; class Lentisphaeria; order Victivallales; family Victivallaceae; genus CAIPAT01. The sequence goes on along the minus strand of CAIPAT010000011.1, from coordinate 38 downwards.
GTTACTTTACATAATAATTTCAAGAAAACGGTGCGGAT
>CAIPAT010000010.1 GCA_903863035.1 uncultured Lentisphaeria bacterium | reverse complement strand
ACATTTATGGTCTATTTCAGTATCTTTGTTTTAGACTTCCATACTACTATCCGTCATCTTCTTGTTTTTTTAGAAAGATTTTTACATAGTCGTGTTCATAAGTTTCTAATTATGAACACGAAAAATGCTCCGCAATGCAATCGAGAACTTTCGTCATTTTATCCGTCAAAAAAAGTTTTGGAGGAGGGATGCAAGAGGGAACCCGGAACTGTCAATCCCGCAGGCGCGGGACTGCAAACAGAAACTGTTTCCCATTACTCGCCACCGGCGGCCCGCCGGGCGCGATCCAACAGTCCCGCAGTCGCGGGATTGGTCTATTGTAGTGCCGTCCGTCCCGGACGGAAGGATTGGAACATTCCCGGCGATGCTGGTCGCCAGACCGGCTTTCCCGCTTCCGTCCTTTTCAACATTCACCGCATCAAAAACGCCAGCTACACGGCATATTAATAGCTTAAAATTATAAAATAATTTCAGTTCCGGCGGAATGACATATTACTCCGATGTGTAAGGCTTAAAAACTCAATAAACCAATGCCGTATAAGTAGCGAAAACACCGAAGCTCAGTCAGGTACGAGCCCACCGCAGGATGACTTATCCGCTACAGTCCAATCCTCCTACGGTGGACAAGAGATTGTTGCGCAATCATAAAAACGCAAAAAAAGCATGAGTTTCAAAATTTTATTTTACAGCAGCGTTTTTAGCTTGTTTTCATCATTTAAATTGACATAATCACTAATAGTATTAAGACTATTAACAATTGAATTAAAATGATGAAAAAAGAAGTAATTGAAAGTTGAAACGGGGAACTATGAAAACATTTTACCGCAGAGTTGCGCGGAGTTCGACGCAGAGTCGCGCAGAGAAAAACATTTCATGTTTGCAGTTGTTTTAATCTGGCGGCAAAAAGACGGTGGATTTCCGCCTGTTTGTCAGACGGAAGAAATGAACAGTCCAGCGCTTCGGGAAGATTTTTTTCCGCATTGCTGAAAACGCGGTGGAAGGCATTGCGTATTTGCGTCTCAGTCAACTTGATGGTCTGTCCGAATATTTCAAAATCACGACGGCAGATTTTCGCTTTTTTGCCGTTCAAAGTAAGCGCCAGTTCCTCATGATCTTCCGGCAGAATGATTTTGACCGGCACCAGATCATATGCGGGCGCAAGTTGAAACTCGCCATTTTTTTTACGCAGCAGGGAATAATTTTTAAGGTGCATATCGGAATTGCAGGTCAGGAAACAGAATACTGTCAGTTCAAAGAAACGTATTGCATCCAGGCCCGGCGTTGAAGAAAACTCACGAAGCGCCTTGCCGATTTGCTCCATGGAACCGCGATACTTCTGCGCCGTTAACTTGTCTGTCAACTGGCAGAAGTCTTCCATATGAAGCGGACCGTCAACGGTGCGGTCCATGCGCCGCGTGATATAAGCAAGTTCCCCGGATTGCAGCGGAATCAGGCCGAAATCTGCGGTCTGAATGTCGGCAAGCCGGGCAAACATCATACAGAAATGTTCAGCTTCCGGCAAAAATGGGTAGTTTGTATTGGGCGGCTTGAGAATGTAATCACCATCAAGACCAACAAGCGTCAAACGGTCAACTCCGGATTTATGATCTTTTTCCAGGTGGACGGAAAGTTTGGGCTGAACGCCCGGCACTGAAACCCGCTGCCGGACAATCTGCGTTGCCATTTGATTGAGTTCCTGCCATGAATAACCCAGCACGGGAGCATGGGCTGAATGAAAAAGCTGCTTCAGACAGCGTCCGTGATAGTTGACTTCTTCCGTTCCGGCGGCTTTTCCGCAAATTAAGCAGCGGTTCATGATTTCACCTCATCTGAAATATCGTGAATTCCGGCCGCTCCAATACAGTCTTTGCAGCAGGCCAGCAGGAGTCCCATGCGGTCGCGCGGATCAAGTTTCCAGGTCTTCTGTGCAATATCCAGCAGCCATCCTTCCGGAATTAAGCCGTCGAAGAAAGGAAACAGCCCGCGATCAGTGAAAGGTTCGTCACGCAATGGCAGCAACCGGCTGACCGGCACTGCATCAGATGCTTTTAAATACTCTGCGGAATATTGAAAAGTATAGCCGTCTTCATCTTCCGTCAGGAATCCGGCTACTTTGCCAAAGAGAAGCACTTCCGCTTTTCGAGCCATGATTATTTTCCTTCCGGCGCCGGACGATTCGGAACCGGCCCCAGGCAGTGCCCGAAAAGATCCAGCACAATATTTACCTTATCCATGCGCAGAGTCGCTTTCCCTGATTCCATTTCCCGGACAAAGCGCAACCCCACCCCGGCGCGATCTGCTAAATCGCGCTGTGTAAGATGATAGCATTTTCGCTGCTCTTTTATAAACTCTGCCAAAACCATATTCGTACCCTCCCGGGATTATTTTCAATTATACAAAACAAATACTCCTTATCGGGTATAACAATCTTCTTATATCTATATATTACACCCTATCGGGATTAATTTCAAACCGAAATAATTGAAATTAAAAAAAATGGCGGTAAACACACTGAAAACCTGACTTTCAAAAATCCACTTAGCCCCCTGTTTGAGCCTGATTTCACAATTCCGGTTGACAAAATCACTAATAGTAAAAAACAATTGAAAATTGAAAATGATGAAAAGAGAAGTAATTGAAAGTTGAAAAATAAAAACTCTCCAAGCACCGAAAACACCAAAAATCTGACACCGTTGCCACCTGCAGCGAGTGGTTAGCCGGGGTCAAAAAGGACATTGCTGTCTGGGTGTTTGATCAGAAAAAACGGAACCGGAACTTCATAGGGCTGCCCGATGCCGGCATCCTTGACCAGCAGATGTTTGAATCGTCCCGCACTGAAATAAATACAGCTTCACCAATGTTACCCTGTGGCATAATTTTCAAGTAAACAATGCCACATTTATGGTCTATTTCAGTATCTTTGTTT
>CAIPAT010000009.1 GCA_903863035.1 uncultured Lentisphaeria bacterium | reverse complement strand
AGGGGTTGAACAGAAAAATAAATTTGACTATCAGAAAATCTTTCGGCTTCAGAACCATAAAAATCGCTAAAATCTGCTTATACCATCAACTCGGAGAACTCCCGGAACCAACTTTTACCCACGAATTCTGGTGAAGAGGCATTAAATTAGATACTATTTATTAAATTTGTCTGACAGATATTGATTTTCATGCTTATTTACTTTACCTCCTGGATGCGTTGCTTGTAGAGCTGACCGGGGGCAGCTTCGGCGGACGCAAGTGTGCTCCGGCAGAGGTGCCGGAGATTAATTCCGCATGATAAATGCTGACGATTTCATCGAGGAAAGGTTTGATTTTGTCCTGTCCTGCCTGAGTTTTAATCCCGGAGGTTGCGAGGCAGTTATCGACTGCTGCGCGCAAATAAACGATTCTCCAGCGCCATGAATTTCCGGCCCATGGCGCAATATTTGCATCAATGTACTGTGCTAAAGCCCAGGCGGCTGCCGACTCTTTCAGGTTGTCAACATCCCAGTCTTTTCTTTTATGCGTTTTTTCCAGTAAATCAAATAACTGAGCCGCTTTCTCTGCCACATTCTGTCCAAAATAGAAACGGGCATACTCTTTGTAAATTTCCGTAACATTCTCTTGAGGGTTCCAGCACTTCCGGAACCATTGAAATTTATTCACATCTTCATAGATGCCTTCCGAATAGGGCCATCCGCCTGTAATGAACGGGGCATATATCTGCATCGCAGTTCCTATGTAATTCCCCAGCGGGTTTGAGCCGTAACCGCCCCACGGACGCATATTGATCATGGAGATATCCATGAAAGACAACATCGGACATTGTTCACGGTTCACGCCAGCTTTGATTATGGCTTTGGGAAGATCAGAATGCCAGGGGGACATTTGATTTAACACCCCGTCAAACCCTTGTCCTTTTCCGGACTTCAAATACTCAATGAATTTTTTTACGTTGTCTTTATGTACGTCGAACTTGTCACCGCCGATATACCAGTCACTGAGATATACAGATCCCCCGGGATTCTTTTTTTTAAAAATAGTCGCGGTCTGCTCCGCTAGCTTTATATAACCGTTTCCGGCATACGGAGCGCATTGGTCACAATCGCAGCCGCCCGGGTCATAGCACCACACGACCAGGTTATCAACGTCTTCGATGGATTCCAGTAATTTAGAGATATAATTTTCCTCATATTCCATCGCGCCAGTACGGTAAGGGCATATATAATAATTCCGGCTGATGAATGAAGGCCGCTGCGAACGTATTGCGGATGGACTGGAAGTGAATGCCTCATTTGCAACTACCGTAAGGCCGAATTGCATCCCGAGCTGATGGGCCGTCTGCTCCATTTGTTTCAGACGCGCAATGAAACTCAATGCTTTCCGTTCATCAAATCCTTTATATTTCTCAGGATCAAACCAGACAAGCAGTGAATTACATCCCCATAGCGCCATCTCTTCAATATACGACTTGATATCTTCGATTGGAGCACATTCATAATAGTTGTTGAAATGCGTGGCAAAATATATTCCCCGGATTGTCATGGCTGGATTTTCGACCAGGGTTATGTTGGGAACTGCAATCGCAGGTTCAGAAAAATCCATCAGCCGCAGCAGTCTTCCCAGGCCGGCCACAGCTCCGCCGGCATTCCGGGAGAGTAAAACGATTTCAGAGGAATCTATCTTCAGGTAATATCCGTCTTTTTTCAGCGCATCACTGGACAGTCCGGACGGGACAAGTGATTCATTCACTGAAACACGAAGGATATGCTTCGTGCTGCTGTTTGAGCCAGTTGCCGGCAGGGTGCGTTTCTGTACCTCTTTTGCGAATAATCCTATGGCGTTTTTAACCGGCAACGGCAGTGTTTCATCAAATACCACCAGGAAGCCGGACGATACATTATTTCCAATCAGGCCGAATGACGGCTCGCATATCAGCAACATCATTGCTGCAATAACAGATAATTGTTTTATCATTTAAGACATCCCGGAAAATCGATTTTCATTGTCATCTTGTCCTGTTCAATATTTTTTCAAGCAAATGATTTATGCGTTCAGGCTGAGCCAGGCTTCCTCGATGTTTCATAAAAACTGGTTATTGGGGATTTCCCCGGCCAATGGCTGCTGAATTTGGTGCATTTGGCCGGGGACAGAGAGTCCGGGTTAAAATGTCTTCCAGTGCAGATTGTTGATGTCGTTGAGTTGTGCGCCAGACCATCTGAACGGCGTACCGGAGAACGGGTAGCTTATATTGGTTACTGGTACATTGCCGGTGTGCCCGTCCAGAAATAAGATATTACATTTCCCGGCATGACGCCCGGATGGCCGGCCATAGCTTGTACTGGTTGCATTGGGAGTGAAATCGATACGCATGAATCCTTTACTAAAGTCGGTTCCGCCGGCTGTCCAGAATGTAAAACTTAACAGAAGGACGGCGCTGTGACGCCAGCTTATAGGACGCTAAAGGCGCGACAGGCGCAGACATATTTTCGTTAATTGCATAGTCGGTGAACCATGGCCAATTGAACCCGGCAGGTTGCTCCGGGCACTGAAATTGCTTGCGCGTGATGAATAACGCGGCGTCATTCCGGGTACTCGAAGTGGAAACCAGTATGTCTTTTCGCCCCACGAGCTGCTCGTTCCAAAGATAGGTAAAGTCCGATTTGCCGAATGTCGGCATCAGGTAGCCGAAGTTGGAATCGGTGTAATTCTGTACGGCCAGGCCGAGTTGTTTCAGATTGCTGTTGCATGCCGCCTGACGTGCCGTCATCCTGGCTTTATTGAGCGCCGGGAGCAGCATTGAGGCCAAAATTGCGATGATCGCGATCACCACGAGGAGTTCGATGAGTGTGAAATTTTTTTGCCGTTTCATGATTTATGCTCCTTATTCAGGGTTGAAATCTGTTGCCGTTTCATGATCTTGTCCTTTGATTATAATTATACATGATTTTGTCGTTAACTGTTAGGAAACTTTCCATTTTTCAGGAAAAAATATGTCAAATTTAATTCAGAACAGGGAAAAAAATGAAGATTCCACTGTACAATCCTTTTTTTATTTTTCTTTTTGTCCTCTGTTCTTGAATTATAACTTCGTCTTCCCTGACTGATACAGGCAGCCTATTGTTCGTTGAGCAGATATAATTCTACATTGCTCAAAGTCACAGTTCCGGCTGGTAGATCGCCGAAAAACAGCCGCAAGGATACCGGGGCGTCAGCGCTGAGTGACTGGGTGTTGCGCGGTCGAATTGTCACAAAATAATCACGTTCTCCGGCGCTGAGATTGCATATCGATGACGCGAAACGGGGCCATGGCGATTTCCCCATCATGTATTCAATCGAAATGTTGCCTGTGATTGTTGCGTTTGCTTTGAACCGCAGAAGATAAGTCTGCTCATTTTGCAGCGTGATATTCCGAATGAGCTGAATATTGTTGATATTGGCCAAACCATTCGAGTCCGGCCCGCCGGCGGTAACAACAGCTTTTCCGTCAACCATGGCAATAGATGATTTCCCCCTGGCGTCGGCCTCAATCCAACAGTACCAGCCTCTGCCGTCAATAAACTGTGACGACCCCAGCAGATTGACTGTCTGATTGACAAAGTAAACATTGCCGTAAGCTCCGGCATTCTTGTCCCTGCCGATACCGCCGCCCCATTCCAGCCAGCCCAGCCGTCCGGCGCCGTTGTTGTTGTTAACCAGCAGGGAAAATGGCAGCACTTTTTCCGGACTGTACACATACGGGAATAGTTCGCTCCACTCCAGATGAATACGGTAGAGCGTCTCGCCGTTGACGCGGCTGATTTTTACGACGGCATTTTTGACCGGTTTGCCGACCGGAGTAAAACCGACAGGCAGATCGCCGTCCAGCGGAGCCGCAGTCTTAATGATTAACGGCTCTCCGTTTACTGAAGCAACGGCGAATTCCAGGGTATCAATATATGAATGTCTCCCCCGTGTGTCAAAGGCAAACTGGACAGAGTCGTAATTCCACAATTCCGCATCACCCGGTTTGGCATACTGCTCATGACGGTCTTTTACACTGATTACCAGATCAAGACCTTTTGTTGAACTGCCGATTGCATATTTTGCATGAAAATCATTCGGGCAGACTGAGCTGCTGACACCGATAAAATTCCAGCCTGAATCGATCCAGTTGGTCTTGGCGGTATCTAATTGCCCGGTCGCCGGGTCAAGGAGACTTACTTTGCCGCCAATTGCCGACGGCTGTCCGGTCTGGACGGCGCTGACGGTTTCATCAGAGACGAGGATTTCCTTGCGCGGCAGCAGCTTCAGTATCTGCGGATTCAACGCTGAGATATAGTAGAATTTGCCGGGGGCAAATGCAGGATTGTTCTTTTCTATGGTCTTGCCTTCCCAGTCGGTAATGGCGGATGCGCCGGTCATAGCCTTGCGTAACTGTTCCGGCATTGGCGCCGTTTGTTTCCCGGTATTCCAGAGCAATAATATCGGGGCCTGCCCGTTAATGTCAATCTGAACCACGTCCAACGACTCTTTTTTCAGACGGTATTCTCCGGTAATTTTTGCTCCGGATTTGAACTGATTGATCAGATTGGCGTAGACGATGGCACAAAGCCGCGGTTCGGTAAGCGGATGGCTGCGAAACAGCCCGGATGCATGAGTGATGCGACTGTGTTTGCCGTAAAACGGCAGGCTTTCTATTTCCGCCTGATTGCGGAATTCAAAAATGGCAATGCGTTCATGTCCGTACTTGATTTTCATCAGCATACACTGTACCAGCGTCGCGGCAATTTCCGCTTCATTCTTTTCAACCGGTCCTTCACGCTGCAGAACGTCATGACTTTCCGAACTTACCAGCGGCTTAGTCTTCAATCCCAGTTCCTGATCGATTTTTAAATACTCCTGAGGGTCTGAGAACTTTCCGTGCAGCGCCAGTTTGTCATAATACTGCGCCGCTCCAAGTTTGGCAATAATCCTGTAAAAACGGTAATATGGCGGCCTGTTGCCGACTCCGCCCAGCCATAATTCGGTTCCAGGCTGTTCCCGCCTGAGCGTTTCGCTGGCGGTTTTCAGCATCAGGACATAGTTCTCCGGGGTGTCTGCCCAGAAGCAGCTGCCGCCTTTGATGCTGGGTTCATTCCAGATCTCCCAGATTTTAATATCTTTGCCGTAATGCGCAATCAGCGCCTTTAGAAAATCTTCCAGATAACTCATTTTTGCAGGAGCATAGCTGCTGAATTCAAGAACGCAGATATTGACCGTGCCCCTCTCCGGATGCGGCGAAGCCCACTTCGGCGTGTAGAGAATATTGCCGATCATGGTGAAACCATATTTTTTCATCTCGTTGACATGCTTGTCCAGCGTGGTCCAGTTATACTTGCCCTGCTCCGGCTCCAGCGCCAGCGCCGTATTAGTAAACTGGCTGCCCCAGCCGATGGCATGCATGCGGGCAAAACTCAGCCCCAGCATATCGGCCAGGGGATAAATGTTCAGTTCATCGAGCTGATTGCTGAATCCGAACAGCTGTGAACGCTCTTTCATGGGAACCGGGCGCGGAACCACCCCTGCCGCATATCTGCTCCGAACAATGGCTTCTTTGTCCTTGTCGGCTTTTATGAAGTACTGTTCCTGGAAACTGACAATTTTACCGTCAGCTGTACGACCGTTGAACTCTATTTCATAGAATCCCGGTGAGGATGGAAGCCAGGTCCAGCCGTTCATTTTGAAATCTGTGCCGTCAATAGTCTTTTCATCGATCTTAAGACCATCAGCGGAATAGACAATGCCGGTGATGGTTTGCAGCGTTTCCGGAAGCGGTTTGTCTGTGATGAATTTCACAGTTTCGCCGTTGGTGTAGAGACTGCCGTAGCGTTCCGCCCGCAAGCCGGACCAGATCAAATTTGTGCTGCCTGACTTAAGATTTTCCGCAGTTGCCGATAATCCGCCTGCGCATAATCCGGCTAGGACCAGTATTCTGATAAATCGTTTGAACATAATGTTCTCCTTGGTTTTTAATGTAATTAACGAACACTCATTTTTATGTCTTTATAGTAAACACTGCCGGCCGCTTCAGTTGCAGAGTTTTTCTTTCTGCTTGTGAGATTCAGTACAATAGTTTCAGCATCCGGGATAAGGCCGGAGTACGGCTGCACAAACTCGAAGTCCTGCCATTCTCCGGCAGGCGCATCAGCAATATCGAAGAACACCGGGCTGGATTTCTTTGCATTATCGGTAATCCACAGGAAAATCATGGGATTGTTCCCTTTGTAATCTTTGGACCGCAGAACTTTTCCGATTATAACAAGGGATGAGCAGTTTTTCGGGAGTTTAATCACTGGAGAACCGCGCCCGGTGAAGTTGTCGCTTGCCGCTTTGACCTCCATTGAAAGAGGGGGTACTCCGGACGGAGGATATGCGCCGGTAATTCCGCCGCAGGGTTGCTGCGTAACTTTGCCCCAGTTGCCGAAATAGAATCCGCCAGCCGGAAGGAGTGGATTTTTCTGCGGTTCGCCGTTAAAATCCGCGATAAATATTGGAGTGTCATTCTTGATGGATGCTGCAGTTTTTACAGTCTCCTGTTTTTTAGCCGGCGAGCGCTCAAATTTACGGGAATTCAGCTCATCACGCAGAACAGGAACACTCTTTAATGCCGGAGGAACGGGAACCGGCATGAAGCGCGACGGATCAATGTCCGCATAAACCACCTCTAATTCAGCGGCCGCCGTCGGAGGAACTTTTACCGAAAATTTGAAGGTATCCGGTTCGTAATTCCATTCAGCATCTTTTCCGTTCACCTTCACTGACCGCGGTTTGCTTGAGGAGAGTCCGTCAAGCCTGAAGTCAGAAGGGACTGAAGAAAGTTTTATGCGGGCAGTCTTTTTTGAAGGTTCGAACTTGAATTCAGGCGCAGCAAGCGGTGCCCACGCGCAAAGAACCAGCGGAGAGCCGCCGGTCATCAGAAGCGGCATTGTTTCAAGATACTGCATATTCCGCAGATAGAAAACGGCTCCGTAAATCATGTTGTCGAGCCCCTCCCTGACTTTTTCTACAGGCATGCCGTTGAAGAGCAGGAAGGCCAGACGGGTTCCAAGATGTCCATGCGTAGTTAATCTGCTGTCGCTGTTTGGAAAATAGATTTGCCGGATTCTTTCATAATCGCGGAGATCATTCCAGATGTGGCGTGCATATGGATAGTAAATTTCGTACATATCGTAGAAGGCGTAACACAGCACCGAGTCATAGCTTCCATCGTACTCCTGGCGCAGCGTTTTCGCCAGCATCGGACTGTTTGCATAAGAATCGGGAGTGATGAATTCTCTGAATCCGACATTGATGCTGTCAACGCCGAGAAGTCCGTTTTCACGTCCGTAAGCGGTGAATGCGGTGCGGCCGATAAGAGAAAGCTGGCCCTTGGCGAGGAAATAAGAAGCCTTTGCCACATCATCCGGACTGCCGACCTCTTTTGCCATCCGGAGCAGTGCGCCGTGTCCGCCGAAAGTAGCCTGTGAGCAGTCAACAACCGGGCCGTTGTCGCCGGCATCGTTGCTGCCGTCGTCCATCCATGCCCAGTCATGAACATCTTTTACATAGCCGAGCATTTTGTCAATGGTAAGGATTTTGCCGTCGCGCGATGCTTCGGGCGGAGCAAGCGGAGCTTTGTCGCTCCACATCTTGCGCAAAAGCTCATAATTGCCGGAAAGAGCGGCGGCGTAATCCAGCTGGTTAAGATGGTTGCCGACCCCGTAGCCGCGGTCGCCGAAAACGCCGACGTCGCCGGGCGCCTCAATGCTGATTGAGAAGGAGTAATAATACTTTTTGCCTGAATATGGTTCTACTAACGAACGCCAGACGCGGTTAGATCTGTAGCCTGAACTTGCCTCCATATTGTAGGAGAACAGGCCTTTGAGATAGTCGCGGTATACAGGATCAAGATAGGGCCATGGCTTTGCCGCAACCAGCATCGGGAAATTAAGCGAGTGCCAGCCTCGCGAAATTTTTTCATCATAGAGCCGGAAGCGCATGCCTTCAACATTGGCCATGGTGCGCTTTGCGACAAGGTCTTTGTCGGTTTTGGAGGCATCCGTATTCTCAGGCAGGACAATGCGCGGCGCCTGCGGAACAGGCAGAGAATAAATGACTTTCGACCCCTTTACAGCACGCAGAGGACCGTATACGCTGGGATACGCAAGTTCATAGATATTTTCCGGAAGAACCGCGTCAAACCCTCTGTCGGCCATCAGCGAAAGCAGCGGCGGCAGCGGAGCCAGTTCCAGAGGCTCTATTCTCCAGTCATTGTCCTTGAAATATTTGTATGAGAAGTTGTCGAGGATTTCCACCATTTTTCCGTCCGGACTCAGACGGTAGAACTCGCGGCAGTTCTGCGGATATGCCAGAGCGCTTCTGCCAAAGAGGTCACATGACGCTACTGCGGCGGGAGGCATATCGCCGTTCCAGTTGCCTGCAGGCTGGAGTCTGGCGCCGAAAGGCGTATTGAGCCATATGGCACCGTTTCTGCCGAGAGTTACGGTGATGGATGCGCCGGATCTTTCGATTTTCTCAGGCTGGCGCTGGAAAATTATCTGGACTGGAATATTGCCGCGGTGTCCGGTCAGATCCTTGTAAGAGTTGTTGTCATCCCATAGTAGAATCCAGTTAGAGCCGAGTTTGGAGTTAGCCGCGAGATTATAGAGAACACCGTCACTGCCGGCAGGCAGCGACACCGCCTTGCCATCGGAGTCAAGATAGCCGATTCTGTTGAAACGGCCTCCGGCCGGGTCTGAGAGGATGAACTGTTTAAAAGGGCTTTCAAGCAGAAGCGACGGAGAAAGTATGCTCATGTCCGCCACAAATGCATCTGAGCAGGAAAATGTCTTATGAGTCCAGCTGATTTCCTTTATTGCGACGTTGTCCGGCGTCGCGCCGGTGTAGAATTTTGTCGGGTCATAGCCGAACTGAATATCAACGTTTGCCCCGAGAGTCTTCATCGCGGCGACTTCCGCCGCTTTAGCACCGTCTTTTTCCCCGTCGAAGCGGAAGCGCGTAATCCAGCAGCCTTCAGTCTTCGATTCCGAATTGATGTACTGCCGGGCAATCGCGCCGTTGGACAAAACCTGATTGGCGAGGAGTCCATCGCCGGAGCTGTAATCGCTGATTTTTGCGCTTGTCATCCAGCCGAAGCGTCCAAAGGCGCCGCCTTTGCTCACCCCTTCAGCGAAACCCTGATTATTTTTTCTGCACTCATCGCTGATTTTCTGTGCGGACTGCGCGGTTTTCTCCACTGCATCCGATGCGGACGCTTTAACCTCTTGTCTGAGTTTTACCGCGAGTTTTTCCAACTCGGCGATTCTCTCCGCATTAACATTTGAACCAAGCGCAGCGGCAAGAGCTTTATGCTCGTCAATTGCTGCATTGAGGGAAAGCACACGGTAACCATCATAAATTTTTGCATAGGCATTATCCAGGAATGGGTCACTTTTTGCCGCTTCACGCGAACTGAGGCTCGGAGAAATTGTTTTTCTGAGCGCGATGATCTTCTGTTCAAGACCTTCTATTTCAATATTATCGCGCTTCAGTTTGGTGATGTCATCAAGCAGCCTGTCGAGATTCCAGTAGAGAGTATCGCTGCCGTAAAGAAATCTTTTAGCAAGAATATTTTTCACGTCAATGGCAGAAGGTTCAGTCAGGCAGATATCCCAGCCGGAGGAACCGCTGCCGACAATAATCATAATGATGTTTTCGCCTGCCGTAAGCGGAAACAATACGGTATGTGTTTTGTTCGATCCGTTACCTTCATTCATGAGGTTCATGACAGTATTGCCGTTGACATCAAGACGCCAGAACCAGTCAGCCTTGCAGTTGAGACTGTAATAACCTGATCCACTGATGTTAAACTTGGCGAAAAGAACGGCTGCGCGTCCGGGCTTATGGCCGCCGAAGAGTTTGCCGAGGTTAAGAATTTTACCGATTTCAATATTTACGTCTGAAGGTTTGGCAGCACCGGGAACAGATACGGGAATGCTCTTATAAGAAGGAAATTTGGCGGTATCATTCACATCCGTGAAAACAGTCCATTTTGAGGGAACGGAAAGTGGAAGCGCAGAATCGGATTCTTGAGAAGAATTAAGGTTGTCGGCGAGGAATGAGGAGAGCTGGCCTGTCATGCGCCGGTTTGCGAAGCCCGGATAGCTCTTCCGGAAGGTTTTGGCAAAATCCGCGCTTTTCAATTCGCGTTTAAATATGACTTTGTCGCCGTCTCTGATTATTCCTGTTGCCAGATTGCCGGAAAGCATAATATCAAAAGTGTAATCGACATTATCAAGCCAGCCGCCGGCAGGAGGCCCTGCAAGAGTTTTGCCGGTAATCTGAAGATGGTCTTTGCCGGTGTATTCAAAAGAAACAGTACGCGTCCCGCCTGCCGATTTATTGATCGTCAGCGCCAGGACTGGATTATCCATCGGCGTCGCAGTCTTGCGTATAAAAGGCTGGTTGAGAATAACTATGCCAAGACGGCTGTCGGTGTTTTCGCCAGGTTTGAAAATCGGAAATTTATGAGGCGCGGCTTTCGCCACTGCATTTATTTTCAGCTCTGAACCGGCTTTAAAGTCTCTTACCAGTCCCATGGTATAGTCGGGAGCGATGTCCAGATATTCGGAGTTATTCTGAGTCACCCCCGTAAACTGGTAGGCCCCTCCGATAATTTCGCCGCCGATACCTCTGAACTGCCAGTTGCGCAGGCCAGGATCAAAATCAGGATAGTTTTTAAAGTTTTCCTCAAAAACACCTTCGGATGCGAAAGCGAATACTGAAACAGCAATGGTCACAGTAGCTGCAAGAGACTTAAGAACCGTATTCACAATCATTTTCATTTACCATGTTATATTAATTAAAATCCGGTACACACAGAGATAATGACAACTATGACAGAGAGTACTCCCTGATGTAATGCCTCAGGGAATTAAGCGCTAACTGATTTTAAAACTTTTTTCATACCGCCGCAAACCGTAATTAATATGTTATCCAGTGCAGACTGTTGATGTCTTTGAGCTGTCCGCCGCCAGACCATCTGAACGGGGTATCGGAGAACGGATAACTGATATTTGTTACTGGTACATTCCCGGTATGCCCGTCCAGGAACAGGATATTACATTTCTTGGCATGACGACCGGACGGCCGGCCATAGCTTGACCCTGTCCGAAAAGAGTTTTAGCATATTTTCTGTAGAAAATTGTTTCCTTGCGGAGCATATCACAAACTTTTCATCCGTATTTCTGCCTATAATCAGCGAAAAGTTTTCCAGTCTGTAATATTTTTGTGTTACTATGGGTTTTCGCTGTATTTTTAAAGTGCAATTTTTCAGCGCTATACTTAATGCAATTATTATATATTAACATTGATAAATTCTTTATGTGTATTATATTCTGATTATAAACTTATGTTAATCTTAAATATTGAAGGAATAGGTAATGTTTGGTGATTTATTCTCCACTGCTGATACGGCATCGCAACTTGCATTATGTCCTGATACGGAATTTAAGGGAATTCTTCTTGAAGGTCTGGAGTTTTTCAAGGAATCGCCGGAAATCAAATCCATGATAGAAGCAGATATTGATGCGTGGGCTCTGCGGAAGAAACAACAGCGGCTTGAAGACAAGCGCTGGGAATCCGCCCGCATGGACGGACTGCCGCTGGGTGATCTGCCTGCCATTTCCGGCGAAGACGAGCTTCAACTGCAGTCCGGCCGGCCGCGCCTGCTTGACGGGGAGTCGGTTTTTGTTTTGCTGCTGGCTCGTGGATATTACGGTTCCCTGTCCTCCTGTCATGCGGTTGACCGGATGCTTGATTCCATACTGATTAACGCATATTTCTCTTCCCGTCATCAGCCGATGCCTTCCCGTAACTGCGCTCTCGACAATCTGAATGCGGTGAACAATCAGACGCGCGACCATATCTTCCGTGCCCAGCTCAGTTATATCAAAAAAAAAGTCTTGACGAATTCGACTTGCTGAGTATCGACAGCTTTTCCGTGGAGGCGAACACTTGCTGGCCGACGGACAGCAGTATCATCATGTCATTGCTTAATCGAGTCTGGCATTGCGGACAAAAATTGAAGGATTTCAATTTGCCTGGTTTTACGCCAGGCTGTGTTGAGCAATGGCTGAAACAGCTCAAGCGAATTGATTTTGAAATGAACTGTGTTGGCGGCAAACCCGGGGCGGCCAAAAAACTCCGCAAACTCTACCGCCAGTATCTGGATATTGCAGTAAAGATCATCAACCGCCTGGCAGGGCAGCTTGAAGAATTAACCCTGAAATGGGAAGCTCTGGATATTGTCCCGAGCCGGCAGCGTCAGGCCGAGGCGATCATGGAAATCGTAAATGATGACCTGTCGGCAGCAGTGCGGGTTTGCGAATACACTGGAGACCGGGTGTTCAAGGGCATTGTTCTTCCGGCCGTGGAAAAAGTATTGAGTTTGTCTGATACCAGCGCGGCTTTCATTAAAAAAGGCGGAAGAGAGCCGAAAATCGGTTACAAGCCGCAAGTGGCCCGCAGTGGAAACGGATTCATCACCGCATTTGAGCTGGAACAGGGCAATCCGGCGGATTCCGCCAGATTACTGCCGGTGACCAGGCAGCATCAGAGCAATACCGGCATTACTCCCGATGTCGTTACAACTGATGACGGCTACAGCAGTAAAGCCGCTCGGGACGAGCTGCTTAAAGAAATTCCAACTGTTTCTATCAACGGTTCCAAAGGCAAAAAAATAACCAGCGAAGAACAATGGAACTCAGAGCCTTACGCCAGCGCCCGCAGTATGAGATCGGCGGTTGAATCGCTGGTATTTACATTGCGTTATAAATTCAACCTGTACAGGTTCAGCCGCCGGGGAATTGAGGCCGTCAAGGGAGAGATGACCGAGAAGATGATAGTTCACAATTTCTGGAGGATCGGCGTAATTAAGCGTAAGCAGCAGATGGAGAATATTGCATCCCGGCCGCCGGCAAAGAAAGCGGCCTGAAAAAAATAGCGTGAAAAAATGAAGCAGCCTCAAATAAATAAAACTACATTCAAACAAATAGAGTTTTAAGTTGTGTTAGTGTCAGTGT
>CAIPAT010000008.1 GCA_903863035.1 uncultured Lentisphaeria bacterium | reverse complement strand
GGGTTGAACAGAAAAATAAATTTGACTATCAGAAAATCTTTCGGCTTCAGAACCATAAAAATCGCTAAAATCTGCTTATACCATCAACTCGGAGAACTCCCGGAACCAACTTTTACCCACGAATTCTGGTGAAGAGGCAACCTTTCTTTGAAACATGCAAAGATTTTTACATAGTCGTGTTCATAAGTTTCTAATTATCAGCGTTTAAAATGTTCAGCAATGCAGTGGATAATTTTCGTCATTCCGGCCGTCAAAAAAAGTTTTGGAGGAGGGATGCGGGTACCCTGCTAACAAAAAACTGTTTCCCTCACTCGCCGCCGGCGGCCCGGCGGGCGTGATCCAACGGTCCCGCATTCGCGGGATTGGTCGCCAAAGGCGAAATCAATAAAGCCGGTCCGACGACCGGCGCTCCCAGGTTTCACTTCATGCTCCCGCGCCTGCGGGATGAAGCTGCCTTTTCATATCCTGCATATCCTGTCCATCCCTGTTAAACATTTTGGTTGCGGCTATGCCGCGCTAAGTTTTTCGTGGTCCCGCGACTGCGGGATGAATTTCTCTGTGGTTAAAGTCCCGGCGCAGCCGGTTAAGTTCTCAGCCGTGCAGAGTATACATCTGCATTTTTTTAAACTGCATCCCGGCTTGCAGGATAGTAATTTGTTTTTTATCCAGAGGCCTGCCCGATGAGGCCGGACAGCAGACGGAATGCCGGGATAAATCTGGAAGAACATCACCGGAATCCTCACTTGGCAAAAATGGTTTCTGCGGGAAAAATTAAATCTTATAAAAAAAGAATGATTTTTGTATTTCAAAATTAGACTTTACTTTAAACGGATATATAATTCCCCTGCGTTTAATGAATTGAATAAAAGTATATCAATATAAAATGCCGAAAGAGGTACTGATATGTCAGAAGAAGAAATGAAGAGCACGCCGCTGTACGAGCAGCATGTGCTTGCAGGCGCGAAAATGGTGCCTTTCGCAGGCTGGAGCATGCCTGTTCAATATGCGGATGGAATTATTGCCGAGCACAATCATACCCGGCGGCATGTTGCTATTTTTGATATTTGCCACATGGGCGAATTTACGGTGAAGGGTGAAGGGGCGGCGGCCGCGCTCGACCATATTCTGGCGCGCCCGGTCTGCGACCAGAAAATCGGTGTCTGCCGCTATAATTTTCTGCTGGACCCTGACGGCAAAGTCATGGATGATTTAATCGTCTACCGTATGGGAGAAGACGATTTCTTTATTGTTGTCAACGCCGGCACCAGGTATGGCGATGCGGAACAAATCAGCTCAAATCTGCCGGACGGCATTGAATTTACAGATGTTTCCGACAATACTGCGAAAATTGATTTGCAGGGGCCTGAAAGCGCTGACGTGCTGGCCGAAGCCGGTCTGGATATCGCCGCGCTGCCGAAGTATTTTTACTGGACAAAAACAGTTATCCATTCCATTCCGTGTCTGCTCAGCCGCACCGGGTATACCGGAGAACTCGGGTTCGAACTCTATTTCGATGCCGGCAGAGCAGTTGAAATGTGGCAATATCTGCTGACGCTGAAAAACGTGAAACCGGCCGGACTCGGCGCCAGGGATACGCTGCGCCTGGAAATGGGCTATGCGCTTTACGGGCATGAACTGAACCTGGCAACCACCCCGATTGAAGCCGGTTATGCAGACATGCTCAAGCTGGACGAAAACCCGGACCGCAATTTCATAGGCAAAAATGCGCTGGCCGGGGATGCGCCGACAAAAAAGCTTGTCGGAATCGTGCTTGACGGCAGGCGCGCCGCACGGGAAGGGGCTATTGTATTTGCCATGGACGGCAGTTCCGTGATCGGGAAGGTCACTTCCGGTGCGTTTGCTCCATCGCTTGGAATGGCGGTTGCGATGGCATATGTTAATATGGATGCGGGAATTGACATCGGCAGCAAGGTAATTCTGGAAGCCGGCCGGGCGCAGATCCCGGGAACGGTTTGCGAACTTCCATTCAATAAAAACGGGTCTGCCAGAAAAAAACTATAAAAAAACTATATATTTTTGAATTTATCCTTGAATTTTATCTTTAAAATGTTTAAATGCTGTGTTTCAAATATTTTTGTCATTACATAAAAATCAAATAAGGGAAGACGTGAAAAATGAAGTATTATTCAGAAGATCATGAATGGGTTGAAATCCATGGAGAAGAAGCAACAATCGGCATTTCAGAATATGCCGCAAAGCAGCTGGGCGACATCACCTATGTCGAACTGCCGTCAGAAGATGACGATTTCATCGTCGGCGACACCCTCGGCGTAGTTGAATCAGTCAAGGCGGCCTCCGACATTTACAGTCCGGTCAGCGGAACAGTGGTTATGATCAACGATGCGCTCGAAGACGAGCCCAACCTGATTAATGAATCCCCCGAAGACAAAGGCTGGCTCTGCAAGCTCACCAATATTGATACTTCCGAGCTTGACGACATGATGAACGTCGATGCTTATGACAAGTATCTGAAAGAGCTGTCCTGAGTCTGACCGTGATTTACAGCCCGGTTTTTTCTTTCAGCAGAGAAAGCCGGGTTTATCTCTTTTTATTGCATGAATTTTAACAGGGGGATTCTTAATTGCCGTACATTGCCAATACTGAGGCGGATGTCAGAGAAATGTTCAAAACTATCGGTTGCGACAGTTTTGAGCAAATGTGGGAAAAGGCGCAAATCAAATTTCCACCGCCGTCTCTGGACACTCTGCATTCCGGGTTGTCTGAATATGAGGTGGTCAGACACCTTAATGAACTCGCAGCCAGAAACGCCACTCAACTCGTAAACTTTCTCGGAGCCGGATATTATGATCACATAATTCCCGCCGCGGTCGGTGAAATAACCGGACGCTCCGAATTCTACACTGCTTATACCCCGTACCAGCCGGAGGCTTCTCAAGGGACGCTCCAGGCTATTTATGAATATCAGTCGATGATCTGCCGGCTGACCGGCCTGTTTGTCGCCAACGCTTCGCTGTATGACGGCGGTACCGCGCTGTTTGAAGCCATGATGATGGCCGGCAGAATCACCCGCCGCCGCCAGGCGGTAATCTCCGAAGCAGTATCGCCGATTTTCCGCCGGATGATTGAATGCTACAGCAGTAACCTGGACATCGAACTGATTCAAGTTCCGTCCGGAACTGATGATTCTGCACAGCAGCGCCTGATGGCGGCGATTACTGAAAACACCGCCTGCGTGATTGTCCAGTATCCGAACGTTTTCGGCACGATTGAAGCCTGGGAGGAAGTCACTGCCCATGCTCACGCCAAAGGCGCGCTGGCGGTCTGTTCCTGCTATCCGGTAGCGCTGGCAGTGCTTACTCCGCCTGGAGAAATGGGTTTCGACATTGTCACCGGCGAAGGCCAGAGCATCGGTATTCCGTTGAGTTTCGGCGGTCCGTATCTCGGTTTCATGGCCACTACGGAAAAATATATGCGCAAAATGCCGGGCAGAATCTGCGGACGCACCGTTGACCTGGACGGTAAAGACGGCTTCGTGCTGACGCTGCAAACCCGTGAGCAGCACATCCGCCGCGCCTCCGCCATGTCCAATATCTGCTCCAATGAAAGTCTCTGCGCACTTACTGCGCTGGTTTATCTCTGCTGCATGGGCAGGCAGGGGCTGATTGACGTCGCTGAACTCTGCGCCGCCAAAGCCGCGTTCGCCCGCAGCGAAATACTGAAAATCGACGGAGTAAAACCGGTAGGAGGCGAGGCTTTCTTCAACGAATTCGTCATCAGTCTGCCCGGAGATGCCGCCGAGGTTGTCGGCAAGATGATTGACAAAGGTTTCGCCGCCGGGTTCCCGCTGGGGCGTTATTACCCGGACCGCAAGAACCAGTTGTTAATCGCTGTTACTGAAAAACGTACCAGGGAAGAGATCAAAGCCCTGGCTAATGCATTGGAGGCTGTACTGTGAAACTGATATTCTCAATAAGCAGAAGCGGCCGCAGAGGTTCTTCCATTCCGAAGGCCGATGTGCCGGAAATGAACGCCATTCCCCAGCGGTTCCGCCGGAAAAAATCCGCTGAACTGCCGGAAGTGTCCGAACAGGAAGTAATCCGTCATTTTACCGCCCTGAGCCGTAAAAATATGGGAGTGGATACCAATTTCTATCCGCTCGGGTCCTGCACCATGAAATACAATCCGAAATTCCATGAGCGGATCGCGGCGCTGCCGGGATTCGCCGAACTGCATCCGCTGCTGCCGCAGCTGCGGCACGGCGGCGCACTCACCCAGGGCGCACTGGCGGTGATTTACGAAGCTGAACGCATTCTCAGCGAACTGCTGGGATTCTCCGCCTGCACCATGCAGCCGCTGGCCGGCGCGCACGGCGAACTGGCCGGCGTCATGCTGATTGCCGCTTATCACAAAGCATGCAAGGATGACAAGCGTAAAGTCATGCTGATTCCGGATGCCGCCCACGGCACCAATCCCGCCAGCGCGGCGGTCGCCGGTTTCGACACTGTCGAAATCGCCTCCGACAGCGAAGGCAACGTGGATCTGGAAGATTTGAAAAAACATCTCGGCCCGGAAGTCGCCGGACTGATGCTGACCTGCCCGAACACGCTGGGTCTTTTTGATCGCAACGTCAAGGAAATCTGCCGGCTGGTCCATGAGGCCGGCGGTCTGTGCTATTGCGACGGCGCCAACTTCAACGCCATCATCGGCCGGGTTCGTCCCGGCGACCTGGGCTTTGATGTGATGCACGTCAATCTCCACAAGACGTTCTCGACTCCGCACGGCGGCGGCGGCCCCGGTTCGGGACCGGTCGGCGTGGCGGAAAAGCTGGTGCCGTATTTGCCGGTTTCCCGCGTCACCAAGCGTTCCGACGGCACTTACGCGCTGGAATATGATTATCCGGACAGCATCGGCTATATCGCGCCTTTCTATGGCAATTTCGGCATTATCCTGCGCGCCTATGCCTATATGCTCACGCTTGGCAGGGAAGGCTTCAGAAGAGTAAGCGAAAACGCGGTGCTGAATGCGAATTACATCCGCTGCCGCCTGGCGCCTTATTATGATCAGAAATATGATCGTTTTTCGATGCACGAATGTGTTTTTTCAGCAACCCGCCAGGTTGCTAAAGGCGTCCATGCACTGGATATCGCCAAGGCCCTGATTGACCGCGGTTATCATCCGCCGACGATATATTTCCCGTTAATTGTCCCGGAAGCGCTGATGATCGAGCCGACCGAGACCGAGTCGAAGGATACGATTGACAGCTTTATCGAAGCGATGATCGAAATCGCCAAAATGACCGAGACGAATCCGGAACAGATTCAGCAGGCCCCGGTGACGACCCCGGTAAAACGGATGGACGAAACCAGAGCCGCCAGAACTCCGGTAGTAGCCGATTTAGGTTAGACTTTCCCGATTCCGCTCCGTCACTGACGGAGCGGAATTAATTTCATTTTGCCGGCTTGGCCGCCGGAGCCGGATTATCATTCTTCTCATCAAACATCCCGTCGCCCAGGTACTGGATTGTTTTCGGCAGTTCCTGGCGCAGATCGAGCGTCTTTTTATCCCGTTTATCCTGTTTTACGCTGGGAGTCACCAGCAGACAGAACGAGGCATTGCTGTTGAACGCGCTGCTTTTGGTTATTCCCATGTGGGCGGCGTTCAGTAAAAAAGTGCCGTGCCAGGTGATCGGAGAACGCAGATACGGCGTCCAGTAGCCGTCTTCACGCAGATCAAAAAGCGCGCTTGAGGTAAGGATTTTGCCGTCGCCGGGGGCGTATTCGACGACCTTGAATTCCCCGGTTTTGCGGTTGACCGTCGCGGTGCGGCTGGTCTCTATCGCATCGCCGGCAAAAAGGAATAACGCAACATTCTCCGGCGGTCTGGCTTTCACCTGCATTGCGGCCGAGAATTGTTTTGCCCGGCGCAGGCATTTGGTCAGATGGTCGAGAGCTATGGCGCGTCTTGCCTGCGGATCTTTAACTTCCGGCAGCAGTATTTGCAGGTATTTATCCTGGGCGGGGTCAGCCAGACCCCATTTCATTTGAATCCACACCTCCGGGTTGAAGATATCCACTTCCGCGCCGTTGGGGTCATCTTCATACAGCACGGAACGGAAACCGTATGTCGGCATCATCTGATAGTAAGTGGCAAAAGTGCCGAGCAGCGCCGGTGGAAAAGTCGGTGTGCCGGGGGCCACCTGCAAGCCGTAGATCAATTCCTGGCAGGTATCGAGAAATCCGGCATTAGGCGTGCCGACGATCAGGATTTTGTCAACATAATGGCTGCCTTTCCAGCTCAGCTCCGGCGCTGATCCGTCCGCCGGCAAGTCGGAGTCGCCGTAGCGCAGATAGTATCCGGCGAGCAGTCCGCCCATCGAATGCGCCACGATATCGAACTGGACGTCATAGTTCTTAAGTCCGTAAAGTTTTTCGTAGTTCTTCTGCAGATAAGCTCTTTTCTCCAGAATATACTCATGCAGTCTGGCGGCATTATACGGCAGGTCGCGGCGCCAGTCGTAATAGTAAGGGAAAAGAGAATAGAAGTGTCTGCCCTCCGGCAGCGGTCTTTCATATTGAGTATATCCGGAATTCCGCAGGATGGACAGCATGTCTTCGTAAGCGTTTACATTAATCGGAATCCCCAGGAATTGAACTTTCACCATCTCCAGGAACGAGTATGGCTCAACGGTTTTATCCAGCTCCGTCAGGCTGCTGCCTTTGGACATTTTGCAGGCCAGATCCAGTATCTGCTGATCGTAAGGTCCGAAGACCGAATCCAGCGGACTGAACGACCCCCAGATTTCCTTGCCGTCCGCGGTTTTGCGCAGTTTTGACCCGAGAAAGCCGTGAATGACGATCACCGGATTGCGCATCGGCCCCTCGTACTGGGAGCATTGCTGGAGAATATTGTTGCGAATGGATTTATCGGTCACTTCCTTGGACTGGTAGGAGCCGACAGAAGAACAGCCGAGATTAAAAAACATCAGCGGAATGCATACAGTGATCAAGCAGCCGGCATACTTAAACATTCTCTGTTTTCTCCATTGTACAGAATTTATCACAAAACACTGACCGGTAAAGCGAAACTTATGCCCTCGATAAGAAAATGTGAGCCGCCCTGTAATTGCGCCATTAAAACTGTTCCCCTGGAGATGAGTTCCCGCAGCGCCAGTTCATCCGGACTGCTGTTTTTCACCATCGGGGTTTCCTGCAGCTCTTTAATCGCAAAGGTTAAATAATCATAAAGGTTTTTGACCGGTACTTCTCCTACTTTGCCGAAGGCAGTACCGTTTTTTTCGCCTCGTTTCGCCCAGATATACGCCTGTTTGTAGAGCTTTTTGTCAATGGCCTGAGTACATTCATAAAAGCATGATACCGTAATCAGCTTCCTGGCTTTCAACTGCCAGGCGGTGCCATTGGTGTTTTCTTCTTTGGAGGCCTTGTCCAGAATCAGCATGGAATTGGCATAAACTTCCGCCGTATTTCTCGGATTGCTGTTGTAAGCTTTAACAATATTTTTATCCCAATCCGAATAGTTTTTTGAATCAGCTTCGCCGGAATACAATGAAACCGCAACCAGCAGAGCAAGCATGCTCATCATTGTTTTTAAATTTATCATTTGTGTCGTCCTTTCATGTTATACGATCATTCAATCTCGACAGGAATGGCAATAGAAATAGGCTTGTTTTCATCAAATTGAAAAAATGCGGAGCGCGTACCCTTTGGGAGAACGAAGACCACGTCAACATCCCACACATACCTCTTTAAGTCATTAAAGTTAATCAAGTTTCCGTATTCTTCGGGGGCTCTGTAGAGAAATACCTCACCCAGCAGCGTATGACCAAGACCCGAGGCCGTGATTGTCGTTTTATCGGGAAAGGTCAGTCTGAAATTCTCGAACGCAACCAAGTCGGAGTCCTTCAATTTGCCATTGGCGGCTCCCATTGTAATCCGGCGTTGACGTGTCGTGATTTTGCAGCGGATATGCAAAAGAAAATTGTTGTCAGAGGTCATCCACTTTTCCGCGTTGTTAGCTATGCGAAGATGCTGCTTGATAACCTCTGGTTTCTCCACTTCAACATTTGTATTCGCAGCTTGCACCGTGAACAGCAGTGTGCTGAACCCCGTCAACAAAGATAGAACTTTTATTTGTCGAGTAGACATAATTATATTCCTTTAAGGTTAAGTTTGTTTTCTCTGTTTTCTCCGTTCTTTCGGTTTGCGGAGTGCAACATTATCTGACCATGAGGAATACAATTACAATCCCTCACAGAACCGGACGTGCGGATTTCCCGCATCCGGCTCTTCACTTGAACTCCCTTTCCCCGCCAAACAACTTCCTTTCCGGCGTATTGCTCACTAAGAGGCATGCCTTTCAGAGTTGCAATTGTCCCTGCCGGCGACTCCTCCGGTTTAGGAACAACCTCGTCGATCTGTGGGCATTGGTCTTTCCTAGTGGTCTGTTCGTCCCCTGGCGAAGGTTTGGACGTTACCTTATCCTGTGCGAAAGCGGGAAGAGCGCATGTGCAGATGATCAACGCCGACAAAGCGAGCTTCTTCATGATATTCTCTCCTTTTCTTGCTGCGACGAACATTATATAGGCGTCTAATCACAATGCTCGGACATCGTGGCCAAGCAATAAGTTTCAGTTGTTTTATTCCATCTTACTTTTTCATAAAAGGTAAGGTGTTTTTTTTCTTTTCTTCTGCATTAACACAGCCACATAATCTTATATTTCCTTTCTTATGTTAGCCATGGTTACGGTTTCGGCCAAACATATTTGACCTTTCCGTCGTCATCATAAAATCGCACTCCAATTTTCTTCGCTTTCTCCATCCCGAAAATCTGGACAAACTCATGCAGCAGTCGCTCCCTGTCAGATTCCTTCCCAAAATCTATTTTACGCATATACTCCCTGTATTTTGCAATCTGGTCGCTAGAACAAAGCACGGTGTTCGTTTCGTTGTCGTAGAAATTGCCTGTAACGACTTTTCTCGCCAGTGACTTATCCACAGGATACTTGGCGGATTCGGCATCTGACAACTGGTAATATTCAAGTTGAGATAAGAGAGGAACCGAACGGGTTTGAACGGCTGGTTGCTTCTCCGTCGTCGTCTTGGGGGGGATGCCCGAGAAGCCCCAGATTTTATTATCATCCTTGGAAACGATAATGCCAAGCGCCCCGTACCAGTAGCAGATGCGCTCGCGCCCCCTGAGATCCTTCTTGCCCTCGAATCTGTCGGCTGGTCCATATTTCTTCAAGATGTATTCAATTGAAGGACCAGCTGTCGTGGTGTCATGCGCATCGGAGTTTACGATGTCAATTGCACCAGGTAATCCCGCGTCAGCGTAGGTGCGAAGACTTTTGAAAGTCTGTTGCCATTTTGCAATCTCCGGATCGTCCACGATTTTTTTGGCGGCATCATCACCGGTAAGTGAGAAAGCCGTTGCCGCATATGCACACAGTACCGCCACGATGCTCCAAACAATGGTTCTTTTCATGCTTGTCTTTTCCTTATCTTATGTTGCCTGAACGCCCACATTCACCGTTTGGCAACCAGCCAGGGTTGACTGACAATACGGTGCGAGGTGTTCAACTGTTGTGTCTTTCATGGCCTCATCAACTTTAGGAACGTCTTTTCCCGTTCATCCTCTGTGCCGGTGAACTGTGTGGCTTTGAGTGCATCAAACCGATTGTTGAAAAGGGAGGCATTGAATGTTCTGTTCTTGTCGAGAAAGCGACTGGACGCCGTCAGGAGATAGGACAGTGCAAGGTCGCGCCGCGTGCTCATCAAGTCCGCCGCCTTTTTCACTTTAGCAATGTCGAGGTTCTTGAAGGCGACGCTGAAAGCGGACTTATTGAACTGCCCCGGTTGCTCGACAAAACTGTCGCAGGCAGAAAGGAGGGCGAACATTACGGCGCGAACTTGTTTCTCTCCCGTCTCGTCAGTGAAGGGCTTAGCCTTTTCCAGTAACTCGGGCGTGATGTTAAGCACTGCTGCCGTGAATGCCTGCTTGTTCGCTTTCTCATTGAAAACGCCATTCTCGTCTTTTACGAAATGCTCCCCAACGGAAACCAGAAATAGATATGCGTCGAGGTTCTTCTGGGCCACACCGAGGCTCAATGCGTGGGCCGTCGCTTCTGTGCTCACGTTATTCATGCCCGCATCGAATGAAAGTTTGTCGAAATCACCCTCACGGGCTGGTTCGCCAGCCAAGACGTGATGGGAAGGCAGAGTCCCCATAAGAACTAGCGCCACTATGATTAATCCTCCCGCATGTTGCTTATTCATATCGCTTATCCTTATCCCTGTTGTCAAAACGTTAGTTCTGAGTTGCGGTCTTCGATTGAGTCTGTGTTTTGTCACCGGTCTGCAACTCTCGCGCTGCTTTCTTCCGGATTCCTTCAACCCAGTATCCAACCGGAGCATATATCCATTCGACTACATCGCCGCCCTTGGGAACACCAAGACCGATGATATCGTCGTATTCATAGGAATCGTAGTCCTTCTTGGAGTCATCGTGTCTCAGTTTGGCTGCCTTTACGGCATCCGGCTTCCCGAACTTGGCGATCACGGCCTTGATGCTGATGGGTTTGGTCTGGATGTACTTGATGTTTACGCCTTGGCGGTCGGTGTCGCCATACCAACCCACTTGCTTCCCCATCGACATCAGTTTTGACGCTTGGTTGGCTGATCCTTCATCTAGAAACTCGGTCACTATCAACGTCCAACGGGGCTTCTTGTTCCCGACCTCGGATTGCGGCTTTGCTACACCATCGAAATCACCTTGCAGTGCTACATCTTCAGCCAAGCCCCGATCAGAAACCAATACACACATTGAAACTACTACCGTTGCGATTAACCTTACCAATTTTTGCTTCATCATATCTTTATTCCTTTCTTTGTCTCGGGTTCACAACCTTCCGCTTCTTCTTCGGCTTACTCGCGACTAGCTGGGCGGAATGCTGGAAAGTCTTCTCTCATTCAACTTTGAGTGAGTATCGCTTATTGTATTGAATGCTCAGTTGACTTCGGCAGGTTCGGTCGGAATCCTGTCCCTGGTCGGAACACAATTTGGTGTAAATTGTATATTGTCCTGGTGTGACGTGAACATCTACCTCCTGATTGCTGACTCGAACAGGGTTTGGAACATCTACCTCCTGATTGCTGACTCGAACAGGGTTTGTACTTTGTAGTTCATCCTTGGATTGTGGCAAAAGCTTCTGTGCTTTTGACTCCGCGAGTTTCGTCCCGGGTTCGTTTTTCGGTTCACTTGCCGGTGCTGTCTTCCCGACTGCGCCCGTATCGGTTGGTTTCATCAACTTGAGAAAGATAACGATCCGCTCCTCTATGGTGCCTGTGAACTGTTTTTCATCGAGCGCATTGAGACGACTGTTGAAGAGGGATGAATTGAAACTGCCGTCAGAATCTTTAGGGTTCTGAACGAATCCAGATGACGCTTGAAGAAGAACTTTAAAAGCAACGAATGAATTTGTTGAACCGATCAGCTTTTTGGCACGTTTGAGTGCGTTTGCAGTAATGTTATCTACAGCAGTGACAAAGGCTTGCTTGTTTCGTTCGCCTCGTAATTCTCCGTTAGGGCTGCGGACAAACGATGCCGCGCCCCCATGGAGCATTCCGAGTACATTGATGGCGTTCTCTGTAGTCGCATTAACCTCCATAGCAGCCATCACACGGTGAAAATCGACATCTTGGGCGAGTTTAAATGCTGCATCGGATCCTTCTTTGTCAAATGTGGACTCGGCAGATACTATGAATAATACAGCGAAAAGTGCAAGAAACACCAGTAGTTTACTAGTCATTAAACTGATCGTTCTCATGTCATGCTCCCTCCTCCTTTTATGTTGAAAGTTATAATTATTAACTGGGAAAATCATCATCCGGGTTTCCGATTTATTGAAGTTAAAGGATACGACTTCCCTAAAATCAAGACGTGACTGATAGCACATTTCTTTCACTCAGTTGCCAACGAGTAATTCCTTCCGCTTCAAATGAAAAGTTTTTTTCATGGCTCCTTTTTTTTGCCAGAGAAATACCAAACGGGAATACAAATGAATCCGTAAAGCATCCACATGATCACTTATCCTTCTCTTTGTTGCCCAACGTTCGCGCTCTCCGTTTGCGAACCCGCGACGAACTTGCTCATGATCCTTACTCCGTCTCTTTGTTGCTCAAAAACCGCTTGGAACACTATGCAGTTGAACGGCGCGAGGTTCCGACGGGGCATTAGATCCCCAGGGACCATCCTCTCAAGACTCAGAATAACTTCCCAGTCGGTAACCGATTGAAGGGCGATTTAAAGGTAGATTCGGCACCCTTCCTCTCGCCCACGTCAATAGTCTTTTCGACCACAGTTGTTTCGGGCATCCATCGTGCCGCGTCCCATTTCCACAATTGTGTACGGACACTGAGGAGTCCCGATGCGCTCGATCCCTCGGTCAGTGACACGACCACGCGATGCGGAAACTTCCCCCGAAAGACTCTAGAGCCGTAGATGCCTCCAGTCTTTCCGTTCGCCGCGAAGCAACCCAGTTGCGTGCCGGAGAACTTTAAAGTCAGCAGTTTTAGGTCTAAATCGCGTAGTATGGGAGGGGCATCATGGGTAAATACGGAATAAAGAAGCACCCACTCGTTTGTTTGACCATGGGGATCCCCATTGACAATTTCTATGATGCAGAGGTCGGCGGTCTTGCCTTCTTCCGGACCCAAAATGTTCACATGGATTCCCGCCTCCGAGGAATGCACGTCTGCAATGGATTGAGAATCGCCGTTTACTGCGCCGGAGAAAGTTGTTGGCGAACTGACGGATTTTTCTTCTTCAGAGAGTTTGCTCTCCGATGGAAACTTACTGGATTTCTCTTGAGACAGCTTATCCCGAGGTTCTTCATTAGGCGTTTGAGACGCACTGTTAATTTGTTTACTTGGCGGCCAACTATATACGTTGCCGTCTTTGGCCCGAAAAATGATGCCGCGCCATTCAGCCTCATCTCCGAATGTCTCTTTAAACGATTTCACTAAGGCCATGCGGCCCTCTTGAGTGGACAGGTCAAATTCGGCCAATGCCTTCCTTATTGCCTTCATTTTGTCATCAGGGACCACGCAGAGTTTTCCCGCCTTGTTTAAGCACCCGACAGTAATATTCATTTCCTTCGGCAACATCTCTCTTGGAACTGCTTCCGGCTGGTTTTCGTTTGTCTTGATCTGCTGAGTACGGCCTGTTAAAGTCGCCTTGTTTTCTTGTGTGCCGCCAGTATTTAATGTCCGGGTGACATCGAAATCAGGCTTTGAATTCGATTCCTGAAGTTCATGTTTGAACGCGGGAAGGGTTTTCTTGCGCGGTTCCTTGTCGGGAGATGATGCTAGTGTTACCGGGCCCCCGCTCTTCCTAAGTAGCGTGAGTTTTATAACTGAAATGGGGACTTCGAAGCCAAGTACCAGCTTCCCTGCTCCCCCGGGCCACTCGCCAAGAAAGCAAACTTTCCCCGCCTCCTGTTTTATTGTGCCTGACATGTCCTGCAGACGATTCGCAATTTTTCGTTTGGCATCAGCGATGGCGAGCGCGCCGCTCTCAAATGTGTAGATCAGGAAGTGGTTGAGCACATCGCCGATATCGAACGCCATAACATGGTACTCGCGTTTCTTCTCATCTTGCAAGGAAAAATCACTCAGTGTCCACGATTTGGCCTTGGGAAATTCCGCAGTGACATAGACGAATACAAAATGATTCTCCTTGCTTGCGGGTCGAATAACTGGTGGTGAATACGGAGGATCGCGGTCGGATATTAACTGGCGGAAATCTGTCTCGACCTCTACTTTGTCTACAACAATGTTATTGGTCTCAGCCTCAACTCTGGGCCGCTCTGTTTGCGCGACGGTGGTCTGCGGCATCTGCTTCGTTTCAGTTTGAGCAGTATCCATGGGTTGGATGTTGACGACTGTGTCTTTTAATTCTTTGCCTGATTTAATTTCTTCAGAAACATATGCCAATGCCATCAATTTGCCATTATTAACACCGAGTCCGACGTGTCCGTACCAAAGGTATGTGCCTGAGACTTTGATCTCGCGTCCGTCGCTCGTAAAGAAACCTCCGGACAATAATGCCGTAGTCACTCTCACAGGATTACCGAGTTTCCTGCGAATGTCTGCTTCGGAAATCAAATTTGCAGACTGAATGGGCAACGCTCGATACGCCGGTTCTTTAGTCGTTTTCGACTCACTGATCATGGATGAAATATCGATTTCATAGTTCTGGCATGGCGGTGTTGAGGACAGGGGAATTCCTAATGCTTTTACAACGTCCGACAGTTCAGCTACCTTCTGATTGGATGATGTGGTCTCCGTGGTCTGCGCCATTGTTCCCGTGACACACAAAACAAGGACTGACATTAATGCCATCAACTTTTTCATAAAATGCTCTCCTTTTATCGATTGTGAGGTGCGGAACAGCCGCCATAACTATTCCCCGCAGCGCTTGACAACTTGTGTTCGGTTTTTTCTTTTGTTACTTCAACTTTCTTAGCTAACAGTTTCCGTTCACATTTTTGAAAATGTTGGCATCCATATAGTTGTTATTGAGTATACAAGGATGCAATAATTCGAACGTCCGGCGCAGGAACGTGAAGCGTACTCTGCCGCCAGTTGTTCAACTTATGTACTTTTGATTCCGCGTCGAAGAACGGCATGAATTTTTCCGCCTGCTGTTTCAACGAGGATCATTCGTCCATAAAAGTGCAGTTGACTTTCGCCTGAATGAATTGTCTTTGATGGTTGACCATACTTCTTGCGCGCATCAGGCATCGTCATCGACGGCGAATCAATAAAGACCAACAGCATCTCTCCTGAGTTTGTGGTCATGTCTCTCCAGTACCGATCTCCCACTAAACCTTTGTCCATCAGCATTCTGGCTTCAATCTGGTCTGTTTGCTTTGTGGGGTTGGGGCCGGCGCTTAGATTGTTGAAGCTTGCGATGGGGTCAACTTTCCCAAAGAGAACTTTGGAGTCGGGTACTGGTCTGGTTCTCTTCTTGTGCTCATAGTTAAAACGGGGGTCATCGGGCTTGAACATGCAGGCATTGACTGTATCATGGCCGTCCTGAGTCTTTTCGGTCATCCGTATGAATTGCTCAACAACGTCTTCGGACGAGGCCGGCTTGGTTTGGTTGGGGCGCGAAGAAACTCTCTCTTCTATGAAAGAAGATTTGTTCTGAGGAGCGGTCTTCGATTGAGTTTGTGTTTTGTCACCGGTCTGCAACTCTCGCGCTGCTTTCTTCTGGATTCCTTCAACCCAGTATCCAACCGGAGCCTCTATCCATTCGACGACATCACCGCCCTTTGGGACACAAAGACTGATGATATCGTCGTATTCGTAAGAATCGTAGTCCTTCTTGGCTCCGTTCTTGGAGTCAGCGTCTCCCAGGTTGGCTGCCTTTACGGCATCCGGCTTCCCGAACTTGGCGATCACGGCCTTGATGCTGATTGGTTTGGTCTGGATGGCCTTGATGTTTACGCCTTGGCGGTCGGTGTCGCCATACCAACCCATTTGCTTCCCCATCGACATCAGTTGTGACGCTTCGTTGGCTGATCCTTCATCTAGAAACTCGGTCACTATCAACGTCCAACGGGGCTTCTTGTTCCCGACCTCGGATTGCGGCTTTGCTACACCATCGAAAGCACCTTGCCGTGTTGCATCTTCGGCCAAGACACATACAGTAGCCAATGCACCCGTCATAACTGCTGCCGCTGCGATTAACCTTACCAATTTTTGATTCATCATATCTCTATTCCTTTCTTTGTCTCGTGCCTCACAACCTTCCGCCTCTTCTTCGGCTTACTTGCGACTAGCTGGGCGGAATGCTGGAAAGTCTTCTCTCATTCAACTTTGAGTGAGTATCGCTTATTGTATTGAATGCTCAGGAGACTTCGGCAGGTTCGGTCGGAATCCTGTCCCTGGTCGGAACACAATTTGGTGTAAATTGTATATTGCCCTGGTGTGACGTGAACATCTACCTCCTGATTACTGCCTAGTTGCCATTTTCTATTCTCTCCGCTCTTTGACTCCAGATAGGCTACCACCTGCAAACCTGCTTTTCCCATGACAATGTTCAACTGGGGTAGATTGTTCGTTCCACCACCCAGGTCGGTGACACTTGCAGTCAACGGTTTGGCATTTGTTACCTGTTTCATTTTCATGATCTCGCTGTCAATTTGCCTGCGGTCAAAAACGGTCTGCATTTTCGCCAAAACGGTTTGATCAAAGTTTCTGGCAAAAGCCGCCGCCACAGTCCTCATCCAGTATTCACCCTTCACCTCATTTCCGGTCTGTTCCTTTGCATCCACTTTTCCTCCGCCTATAAATCCTCTGCCGAAAACAGGCTTCAGATCGGATCTTCGGTATAGAGTCGCATCTGCCATCACGATGATTAATGCACCGTGGCCGAAATCTGGAAGACGCGTACTGACACGCACGAGAAGCAGGTATTCGGATTGTGTCTCTATTTTTGCGATAACAGTTCGCGGCGATTCTCCCTTCTTGACTTCAGCAGCAGGCATGAACTCATATCCCGCAGTCCAGCCAGCCTGTTTTGCGCCAATGAGCGTTGCTATTACATCCGCATCGGGTTCGACCGTATCTGCAATGTCCAGCATTGCATTGTTGTCCAGCATTGCCACAGAATCACTGGCGGAGATGTCTTTTTCCCCAATCCCAATATTCGGAATGAATACGCGCTGCACCACGAGCGGGATTTGCCTGAGTTGTGGAATGTTACTGGTCTCAGTTTCCACTTTCGGCAGTTTCGCTTGTGCGACGGTGTTCTGCGCCATTATTTCCGTGACACACAAAACAACAACTGACATTAATACCATCAATTTTCTCATGACCGCGCTCCTTCCTCGCTACCGGATATCAGCGCTCTTTTTACCGGCAGAATGATAGTTTCACGCCCGGTTTCCTTGGACAGTTTCTTTCCGCACCAAGGACAGAAAGACCACGACCCTTTGCATTCCTGCTTGCAGTTGCTGCAGTTCTGCGCCGCCAGTATCGCGTCAAGAGGCAGTCGCCACTTGAACTCCTTCTCTCCAAGTTTTATCCTGAACTGTCCCTTGTCTTTGGCATTGGCAATTTGTTTCCCGTTGTCGGCCTTTCCGGAGAACAAGAGAAAATGCATGTTCTGTCCCATAGCGCCGAGCATGTTGACAAAAACCGGCTTTAGCATCTGCAGCATGTTTTTCGTGTTCACATCAACTTCAGCCTCGTTTTTCGGTACATAAGATTTGCCTTGCGAATCCAGCAGGCGCGTATTGGCGCGGATGAAGTCTTCGGATTTGTAGGTGATGCCTCCGAAAGCTCCCATTGTGCCATCCACGACCACAACTATCGTGTAGGGACGGATGACTTTTAGAAACTCTTCTATCTGCGAAGTCGTCATTTGGGGATTTTGGGCAAGGCTTGCAGCCCAGAATTCCTCAGGGATCCACCACGCCATGGTCATATCCCCATTTTTCTGAGACATTTTTTGCGTTTCCTGAGTCAACGCC
Source organism: uncultured Lentisphaeria bacterium (assembly GCA_903863035.1). Lineage (GTDB taxonomy): Bacteria > Verrucomicrobiota > Lentisphaeria > Victivallales > Victivallaceae > CAIPAT01. The sequence continues at coordinate 34,140 of CAIPAT010000008.1, read as the reverse complement.
TGCAAATCAATGTTCTCAGCATTTGCAGTCCGGGCAGCGACAATAATAAGCATCGCCACAACAAAACTCACGGTAGCCAATCGTCTTTTCATCTCTCTATCTTCCTGTTATGTTGAACGTTATATTATCCGTCGGGAAAATTATCCTCTGATTTTCCAAATTTAATAAATACCTTTGTTATTGAAGTTTAAGGATACAGCCCCCAGAAAATCAAGCCGTGACCGATAGCCCATTTCTTTTGCTCAGTTGCCAACGAGTAATTCCTTCCGCTTCAAACGAAAAGTCTTTTTCACCGGTAACTCCATGTCCAACACCAAGTCGGATGGCGTAAGGGTCGTGATATTGTATGTCCACGGCAAAGAGAATCCCGTTATTCTCAACTGCATAATTAGGTCGCGACGAATAATCGCCCATTTGTCAATGACTGCCCCTTCCATTTCTCCGTTATCGGTGTATGGTTGGTAGTAGACTTGTGTATTCCAAGGTCGGTAAAAAAAGTTGTCTTTTTTATCGTTCTCAGATCGAAACCGATCACCGCTAAGAGATTCGAGTCGCTTATAGTGCTTGACTGCGCCAGTGCCATCCGTTTTCACGACCCAAGCAATTAAAAGGTCATTTTCTTTCGATGGATATATCAACCACTCACCAACGATATGGGTCGGGAATTCATTTATGGGATAGGATTTTCCGCTAACCAAGTATAAAACCAGTATGGCAATGAATACAATAACAAGCCCCGCCACAACAAAACTCACGGTAGCCAATCGTCTTTTCATCTCTCTGTCCTCCTTTTTAAATTACTCCTGGCCGCCGAGATCAATGCCTGAATTGGCCGTTGATTTTTTGGTCGCGGTATTGTCAACTTTGGTATTATCGTTGCTGATTTTAGCGTTTTTTATCACTGCGCCGGTGGCGTCGATGCCGGAATTGATTTGCGAATCTTGGATTGCTGTATTGTTGACGTTGCTGTTTTTATTGGCGATGGTCGAATTTTTTACATTGGCGCCATTTAAAATAACCCCGGAATTTATTTTTGACCCGCTTAGCGCGATGTTGTTGACCTGGGAATTGATACTGGTGATATTGGCTTCTTTCAGTTCCGCCATTTCGGCTTCAATGCCGGAGTTGATCCTGGATTCGTTCAAGGCCAGATTATTCACCTGGATATTGGCGTTCTGCATCAGTTTGCTGTTCGTGATTGTCGCGCCGTCGGCGCTGATGCCGGAGTTGATTTTAGAATCTTTGGCGGCGGTATTGTAGACACCCTGATTTGTGTTGATAATGGTTGAGTTTTTGATTGTCGCGCCGCGGGCGCTGATGCCGGAATTGGTTGTGGAATTATCGGATGCTCTGTTTTCCCCGTTCCGGTTTGTATTGGAGATAGTGGCGTTTTTTACCGTTGCAGCCGCGGATACCGGCAGCGCTTGCAGTTCGCCGCCGGTCATTATAAAAACGGCTGAAAATACGATTATAAATTTCATCATTAAAAAACCTCTATAATTTACTGGTCATCAACCAATTGAAAGATTCAAAATAACCTGTCATGCCGTATTTGTCCAATTTGCATATTGTTCATGAATACAGATTCTTTATCGAATCGTGAATTCTCATCGCCAATTCCGAGGCCGCCATTTTATCCATGCATACTTCAATATAAACGCCGCAATCGCATTCGTCGACTTTTTTGAATACCTCTTTGAGTTCGCCATTTGTCATAACTTTAATAGCCAGCCAGTCTTTGCAGCCGAAAGCCTCCGGCAGTTTGGAATACTGCCATTGCGCCAGATCGTTATAGTAGATGTCAGGATTTTTGCACAACAGCCGCTCGATCAAATAGCCGTCGTTATTGAGTACAATAACCACCGGCTTAAGTCCGAAACGATCAAATTGACTTATTTCCTGGGCTGTAAATTGATGCGAGCCTTCGCCGGTGATTAATACTACACGACGGCCGGGAGCGGCAATTGCCGCGCCCAGCGCCGCCGGAGTCGCCCAGCCGATTGAACACCACAACGTCTGGTTCAGAAAGATTGAGTTCTCCGGCATTTTGGCAAAGCCCAAACCCATAGAGACGGTTCCGGTTTCCGCCACCACGATGTCACCGGGGTTCAAAAATTCCTCCAGTGCGGGATAAAAAAAGTCCGGAGTGATATTGGCTTCCGGAAGCCCTTGCGGCATCCCCAGCTTTCTGACTTCAGCACGGACTGCGGTTTTCGGTCCGGCCGTCAGCAGCAGGCTATTGAGAACATCCTCCATCTCGACGTTGCGGTAAGTTGCATAACCGACTGTCACATGATGATGCATGATGGAAATCATCTTTGTCCGGTCAATGTTTGCGCTGAAAACACCGGTATTGAAGTCGCTCCAGAGCGCACCAATATTTATGACGCAGTCACAGTTCTCAATAAAATCCCTGACTTCCTGATTCATAATTCTGCCGTCATAAATGCCGATATATTGTTTGAGCGATTCATCCAGCGTGGTTTTATCCATAAACATCGTAGCAAACGGCAAATTCGTCTTTTCAATCAGTCTGGTTGCCGTATCCTGCAGATTCAAGCGCCGGATCAGGTATCCCGCCAGCACCGCGGGAGATGCGGATTTTGTCAGTTTGTCCAGGATTGCGGCAACCGCCTCCAGCAACGTCGCCTGATCGCTCTGCGGAATGGTCAAGGTCCCAATCTCCTCCTGTCCGATGACCGGCAGATTGCCGTAATCCTGCGGAATGGCGAAATATACCGGACGGTGATGATAAACAGCCGCCTCAAGCACCCGTTTGATTTCGGAAACGGCATTCTCCGGGGTCAGCGTTGCGGAGGCGCAAACCATATTGGCGGAAGCCTGTTTGAAGATTTCAAAATTGCCGGTGCCCAGCGTATGGTGGACTATCCGTTTATTCAACATGGTCCTGGTCGGCGGTATGCCGACGATATGAATTACCGGCAGATGCTCGGCGTAAGCCCCGGCAATGCCGCAAAGGGCGGAAAGCTCCCCTACTCCGAACGTCGTTGCCAGCGCGGCAAAACCCTTAATTCTGGCATAGCCGTCGGCGGCATAGGCGGCGTTAAGCTCGTTGCAATTGCCGATCCAGCGCAGCTCCGGGTCATTGCAAACCGCATCAGTCAGTGGAAAAGAAAAGTCTCCTGGCACTCCGAAGACGTCTTTAATACCCAGAAGTTTAATGCTGTCGAGTAAATACTGCACAATGCTTCGATTCATTTTTCATCTCCTTTGCGGAAAAAGACCATTCCTTTTTGTTTTACCGTGTCGGCATGAATATAGCAGGCATGATCCTGTTTGATGGAAGCGGCATCAACGACAAAGACTGCATCCGCCATGGCGGCGCGGGCAGGAATAATATCCGGCAGCATGTTATGGGCGCCGGTAATGTAATGATGGTTGAACAGATTGCCGGTGCTGATTATGTTCATAGATATATACATGATCTGCATTTCCACCAGATCGTTGAAAAAGTGCGTTCCCAGTGAAATATCCGGGCTGAGGTTTTCGTGCATTAATGCCAGTTCGCACAATACGGAAACGTTCTTTATTTCATTAAAATTGACCGGAATCCCCAGCGAAGGCATCGCCGTGCCCCAGCGTCCGGGGCCGATCAGCATGATATTGTCGTCATGGGTGAAGTGATTCGTGATTTCGCCGATCAGCCGGGCCACCGCATAACGGTCCTGCATGGACATTGAACTGTAGCGTTCTGGCTCAATATAAATAATTTTGCCGACCGGGTCGTATTTGCTTTGCCCCAGCAGCGGATCAAAGGTCCGGAGCAGGATATTTCCGTCCGGAATGTCATGCGTCGCAACCAGTTCTTTGCTGCTGCCGGTAAAATGAAACGGGCGGCATTGCAGGATGTTGATCCGGTATTCTTCCTCATTGACGAAGTTGGCCGAGTATTCAATGTCCACCGGATGCCGGTAGGCCTCTTCCAGTGTTTTGAGAATTTCCCCCATATCCTGAATAAATTCCGTACAGGTGAGCAGCTTTTCAAAAGACAATATCCACGGGAATACTTTTTTAACATTCATCTGCTTCGCACGTTCAAGCATTTCCTCGTCTTTTGACGCGAAAAGCGACAACGCCGGAATATTTTCATTGCCGGCAATATCGCTGAATTTAACGGACTCCACTTTGTTGGAGTTGAAACTCAGGATATCCATAATTTTCTGACTGTATTTTCCAATCTGGCCGGCGCCGGATTCAGGGCGCAGCAGCGGCTGATTGATTGCCACAATCCGGGTATGATCACCGGCATGCTGTTCCACAGCACGCGTACCCAGACCGAAAACCAGGCGTAAAACACCTTTGGAAGGATCAATTTTCTTGTTCCAGGCGAACGGATTAAACGAGTAGCCAACCCCGGCGATCTGCGGAAAATAGGAATGCTCATGGAAGTTTCCGGATACGCGCTGAACCAGCAGCCCCATCCGTTCCTCCTTTTCCAGTAACCCCTTGTGCAGCCGGTATGCCAAAGCGTTTTCATTCATGGTGCTGGCATAAACGTTCCTGACTGCTTCGGCGAATGCCTCCATCCGTTCTTCCGGCGTACCGCGGTTGACACAGAAATAACTCTCATATTTGCCGGAAAAAGCATTGCCGTAAGCGTCTTCCAGCAGACTGCTGGAACGCACTATAATCGGACTTTGTCCGTAATAATTAAGCATCAGCTTGAATCGTTCTTCAACATCTTTCGGAAAATGCCCCTGCATGATTTTGCGTCTGAATTCGGCCGCGGCGGAAAAGTCGCCGGTCGAACGTTTGATCCGGCGCAAATCCCACCAGCAGTCATTCTGGATGATGTAAGTATAGAATACGTCGGAACCGATAAAGAAAGAGTCGTGCGGCTCCAGCCTGGTTTCCCATTTGGGGTCGGCTTTCTTCATGATGGACTGGGCCAGCAGCATGCCGACGGATTTGCCGCCGATCAATCCGGTGCCGATCATCCGTTTGGCAATGGCGATCAGGTCGCCCAGCTCAAAGTATTTGCAGCTCAAATTGAAAACCGATTCATCCTCCGTAATCATCATCCGGATAAGCTTTCTGCGTAATGCTTCGCGGTCTGCTTCCGGCGGAAAACTGACGGCTCCGGATTGCAGTTGATCGTGCAGGCGCTTGGCGTTGATAATAATATTGGTCCAGATGCCGGGCCGGTCGATGGCGAAGTTCAGCCACGGCTGTTCGATGCCTCCCAGTATTTTGGAAACCACGTAACTGCGGGTTTCCGGCATGAACACATCATTCCGGCAGATGTGCAGCATGTACAGCGTCGGCGAATAGCGGTTCTTGACTTTTATCGGCTGAATGTAAATATGCTCTTTCCCCGCATAAATATCTATCACCACCTGGGCCGTGTCATGGATGATGTCGGTAGCCAGCGGGCCGTGCATGTTGCGGATGATGGCAAAATACGCCACGGTATCCAGTTTATAGAGATGCGGACAGACCAGCATGAAGAAACACCCCAGCATCCGGTCGCAGTTCCAGTCCGCCGCCAGATCGGAAAGGGAATCGAAAACATAACAGCCGCCAGTGCCGTGCTCATCAATAATATCCAGGATGCCGATCAGGAAGTTTTCAAACCCCTTCTCCGGCGCGAATTTATATTCATCAACCTGCACGTCTTCCGGGATCAGTGATTCATGGGGGGCAAAACGGAAATAGATGATTTTTTTGCCGTCAGCGGCGGCTTTCCGGACAAACGCGTCGACGAAGTACCGGTAATTCTCAATATGGTCAACCTGCCAGACACAATTATCGCCCTGGCGGATGCCGCCCAGAACATTGTCCAGTGACTCGTTTCCGGAACTGAATTGAAGATCCATATTGTTACCCCGGGGCTTGCGGTTTATGAAAGATATTATAAGTTTACCCAGTCTGCAAGTTTATTTGTAAAAAAACTGACCTGTTCGGACTTTTTACGGACACTACGGGTCGAGTAGACATAATCCTGAAAAAAGCAGCTGAACCTTATTTTTAGTTTTATGTTGTTTAAAATAAAAGCCTTATGGCAAATAGCAATTTAACAAAAAGTTAATAACAATGAATTGCCGGGAATCCGGAATTCAACCCTTCGGGTCGGCCATTGCGCCATGTCCGCACTGTGATTTTGAACTTGCAGATTTCCAGCATCCGGCTCTTTGTCGGATGAATCTACCGCCGGATCAAACAAATCAAAGAGCGATTGAGACAGCGCCGCTGGAAGTAAAGCATTGCGGCGGCGCAATGCGCTCATGGACAGGTTGAAATCCGGGAATGATGACATATCGTATGTCTTTGATATAGAAAATAGCAGGCATTGTCTGAGCCAGTCGCAAAAAACGGACAAAAGGCATAGAATGAAATTAAGCATTTTTATTATAGCATCTGCAGCCATAATGCTCAGCTTGGCGGCGGAGTGTTCCGCCAGCCCGGCAATGGCGGAACCGCCGGATGCAAAACAATTGGACGGCAGGGTAAAAGTGAATCTGTCCGAAGTGCGGCGGCTGTTCCAGCCGCCGCATCAATTTATCACCGACGGGTCGCCTGTTTTACGCATAATCTATGCCGTGCAGAACGCTCTGGCGAATGAGTGCGCCATGCGCAGTTTTTCTCCGGAGCAACTGGTGAAAGCTCTAAATAAAAAAGGATTGAACCGCAGGGAATTACTGCAGATCCGCCAGATTGATTTCTATATTAAAGCTCCTGCCCGGTTTAAAATTGAAGCAGCAGAGGACGGCATTTTTTCGATAGTTGATCCGGACGAGCGGGTAATCAATATTCCGCTTGAAAAACTGTTGTCCGGCAGTACCCCCGGCCTGGCAAGATTTGTGATACTGGGCGCCGGATGTATTGAATATTACAACGCGGAGGAGCAGGAGCAGGAACAGCGCAGGGAATGGATGAAGCGTTATGTACAGCAATGCGGACAGCGCGAGGCGCGGCGGTACCGGCTTGTCCACAAATTCAGCGATGACATTTCCAATCGCAATCTTTCATCTCCCAGATTCAAAACAGAACTGTCTGATTATCTGAAGATCCGTCAGCAGGAATTGAATACAGTCATTGATTCAATTGCTGAATGGAAGAAATACTTTCCTGAACAATTGCTGACGGCGCGCCGGAATCAAGTGCTCAGGCTCCAGGATAGAATTGAAGCAATAGCAGCAAAATACCGCGACAATTCGACCGCCGCCCTCACTGCTGAAGACTATAATTATTTGCTCAGAGATATAAATATTGCATCGTATGGCGAACTCAGCTTCTTCTGCATCAATGAACCGGCCATTTTAAAGAGTATGGCTTATGACAAGATTTACGCTTTCTGTCTGGATTACTTTTTCTCGGAAAACATGCGGTTCAACGGCTTTTCCCATCCTGGATACAATACTTTTCACCGGGAATTCTCGGCCGCCAAATTCCAGAACAACTCAGACGGACCTGTAAGCGTCAGTGATTTTGAGATTATTTTCGAGGATCTCCCCGTGCCGGGATCGCGCAAATCGAATATGATATTTGCATTCGATTGATACTGCAGTTTATGCCGATTCGCAATCGATTGTTCCAATTTTCAGCCGTGCAGAGATAAATCAAAAAACTCCCGCAAGACCCTCGTCTATGTTAAAATTTCAACCTTTATAGAGTATAATCAGTGGTTTTATACATTTGACTGTCTATATTTATACTTACATATATTATATAATATTTTAAATTTTACAGCCCGGGAAGGAGCTTATGACTGAAAGAAAAAGCAAAACAGCAACCGGCAGGCCGCCGCTGATGAGCAGTTGCGTCATGGCCGGATTCCCGTCTCCGGCGGAACAGTATGTGGAACAGGCTCTGGACTTGAATGAACTGCTGGTTAAGCATCCGGCAGGAACGTTTTTCGTCCGGTCCACTGGAGATTCAATGCTCCAGGCCGGTATCATGCCGGGCGACATTCTCGTTGTTGACCGTGCGCTGGATGCCGCAGACGGCAGCATTGTTATTGCCGCAGTCGACGGGGAATTTACCGTGAAGTATCTGCGGAAGCGCGATAAAGAAGTGCAGCTGGTCGCGGCCAATCCGGCATATCCTCCGATCACCTTTGCCGGCGGTAAAGAACTGCAACTGTTCGGTGTGGTTACCGCGGCCATTCATCAATTCGTAAAACCGGGGAAGTGACATCATGTACGCCCTGGTGGACTGCAATAATTTCTATGTTTCCTGTGAGCGGGTCTTTGACCTGTCACTCATCAATAAGCCGGTCGCCATTCTCTCAAACAATGACGGCTGCGTGATCTCCCGGTCCGGCGAGCTAAAAAAATTGGGAGTGAAGATGGGTGTGCCGTACTTCCAGTTGAAGCCGCTCATTCCCCTTCACGGCATCGTAATCCGGTCCAGCAACTATGAACTGTATGGCGACTTATCGAAGCGGGTGATGACTGTCCTGAGCGATTTCTCGCCCGATGTCGAGCCTTATTCCATTGATGAGGCTTTCTTGTTATTATCACTGCCGGATGGCGCCGGTTATTTCGCGTACGGACAGCAGATCCGGCGCAGGATAATGAAATGGGTCGGCATCCCGGTCGGAGTGGGCATCGCGCCGACCCGGACTCTGGCGAAAATAGCCAACCATGTCGCGAAGACGTTGCCGGAGGGTGTATTCGTCATGCCGGAAGACAATACCGCGCTGCTGGCGCAGCTCCCGGTTGAAGAAGTATGGGGCATCGGGTCGCGACTGGCGGCCAGGCTGAATGCGCTCGGCATCAAGACTGCGGAACAGTTCAGGAGGCTGGATGAGTGGTTTATCCGCAGTAAATTCAGTGTCTGCCTGGCCAGGACCGCACTGGAACTGCGCGGAATCCCGGCGCTGTCCTCTGAAGATGCCGAACAGCCATCCCAAAGCGTCTCCTGCTCCCGTTCCTTCGGCCATCCGGTTATAGACCTGCGCGATCTGACGGAAGCGGTGGCGGTCTATACCGCGCTGGCCGCGACTAAACTACGCAAAGAGAATCAGAAAGCTGCCGGGGTCAATGTCTATTTCCAGTATTATCCTGAATATGGCGGCACGGCACAGGAAGGCGGAACCTCCGGCACGAGTGTCGTCTTCAACTTTCCGACCAGTGACACCGGCACCATGCTGAATCAAATCAATACCGCCTTGCCGGGGCTCTTCATTGACGGCCGCCGTTACAAGAAAGCCGGGGTGATCTTCTTTGGACTGGAAAGCGCGTTGACCGGACAGCCGGATATATTCAATTATACCGAACCTGACAAACGCGACAAACTCAATGAGGCGGTGGACGGAATCAATAAAAAGTTCGGCAAAAATACGATCTTCCATCTGGCTGAAGGCGTCCTGCGGCCCTGGACAATGAAGCGCGATCACCTCTCCCCGAATTACACGACTGACTGGACGCAGATACCGGTGGTGAAATGATGATCATTTTATCCGCAGGCAGGGTTGATTCGTCATGGAATTAAAGATATATACTCTAATAAGGCTGAAAATTTAACATAGATGAGCAGGATTGTGGATTGGAATTTTTCGATCCGACTGACAGACGATATAAATATCGCCGGAAGAAGGAACGGAAAAAGACGGACGCAAGACATTCATCCCGCAATTGCGGGATTGCGATCTTTCGAGTTTGGATCAGCACTCTTCGAGGCCTTCGATACCCAGGTATCGGCAGCCTCTCAGAATACGAATCAATTCTCAAAATCTTCGCAATCTATTTTAAATTTTCAACCTTATAGAGTATACTATCAATGTTGAAACGGAAACCACTTAACAGGTTGCTGCAGTTATGAACAGGCACACATAATTGCCGCAAAAGGAAATTTATGAAACTAACAGTTACAGCCGCGCTCGCAGTACTTGCCTTTGCAGTATTTGGTCAGAACTCCAGTCCGCTGCCGGGATACAGTCTTTCGCCCTGGCAGAACCTTGATTGCACCAAAGCATTGCTGGAAAAAGCCCGGCAGAAACTCAAGGACGGCACCTTGACTCCGAAGGATCGCGTCAGGATTGTCTTTTACGGGCAGTCGCTGGCGGCGAAGGATAACGCCTGGGCGGCAAAGATTTTTCCTGCTGAAATGACCAGGAAATATGGTGATATTTTTACTTTTGAGAACAAGGCCCGCGGCGGCTGGGTGGCGGGGTGGCTGCTGGCGACCTATCTTGAAGACCTCGCCGGGACAGATCCGGATCTGGTGATTATTCACGACTATCCGAGCCCTAAAAGAGAATATTACGCCTGTCTGCTTTTTGGCGGGATCAAAACCAAAGCGGAATTTGATGAGTGGTATAATACGATTAAACCAGAAGCAGAAGCAAATGTAAAAAGATATAAACTCAAGAAAGAAAACTTTGATAACAAACTCGGCAAGCCGGGAATTCGCAACATGACCAACAGCCGGGGCAGCCGGGTGGAAGTGCTGCTGCTCGGGGATCACTACCGGAACGCCACGGGCAAAGATGTCAAGTATGACAAATTTGACAAATACGGAGACGAAAACAGTTTTCAATTTTACCCGAAGTGGGCGAAGGAGCAACAACTCGGCTACCTCGATTTGCGCTCTCTCTGGAAACAGGTATTGTTGAAAGAATACGGAAATATGTCATCAGAAAGCCGGGCTCATTATCTGCGCCCGGACGGCGAGCATTTGATCAACGCCGGCCAGTTGCTCTGGGCATACTGTGTTCTGAGATATTTCGACATTGATTACGATTATCACGAAACGAAAGCAGCCGCACCAAAATAAGCTGAAATTATAAAAGAGGGTTGTATTTTTTTAAATATCACGCGTACGCCCCGGTGAAGGAAAGCCGGTGGACACGGCATCCTTGATGACGATGATCCGGGCAATATAAATTAAACGGGAGGATGAAGAATGATTAGGAATGTAATGTGCATAATAGGTCTTTGTGTTTTATCTCTGACTGTTCAGGCAATCGCTATCCCGCCAAAGGATTTTAATTACGCAATAGTAGTGGAAGATGCAACTTATCAGGATAAGGACTGGGGAAAGGTTGTCAAGGTATTATCCGAAAAGTATCCGCACACGCGTATTTTCGCCTATAAAGAATCGCTGAATGAACTTGTGGAAAATGTAACTGCCTATTCCCCGGATTATATCGCGGTTGTTTCAACGCCTGAAGACGCAAGTCCGGAGTTTGTGAAGGCAATCAACCAGTTTAACCGTAATCTCGGCACTGCGCCGTACGGCAGAGCGGTTCTGGGAATTGTTACCGGCTTGACTGCTAAAGACGCGTTAAGAATAGCCAGGAACAAACAACCGCTTGAAATTAATTTCGGGCTTGGCGGAATGCTGGGGTTTATTGATTCACTGCCTTCAGGAGTTGCTTATTGTGAGTGGTATGACAAAAAGGAGAACTGGCAGGCGAAAGCACTCGGCGGCAAAGTTGAAGATTTTAAAGACGCTCCCGAAGATCATTTGCCAGATATGGTTGAATTACTGAACAGCAATAAGGTTAACGGCATATGGACCAGCGGACACGCGACTCCCGGGGGCTGGCTGGCTTACTATCCTGACGGCCCTTCCGGTATTTCGGCTGAAGGCGGCAAGTTGATTGGTTATGTCAAAGAGGAGGTATATCCTGTAAAATCAGCTAATCCCAAAATATATCTCGGGATTGGTAATTGCCTGACCGCCTGCATAGAAAATAAAGACAACGCTTATTCGCTTGCCTGGATGCATTCAGGCGGAGTATACCAGTTTTTCGGCTATACCGTGGAAAGTTACTATGGCATGATGGGCTGGGGAATGGCGGATTATTTCTTTTACAGAGGCGGCGACTTTACTCTTGCCGAAAGTGTTTTCATCATTAATCAGGCATTGATTATGGCCATGGAAAATGATTTATCAGGAGATGAAGACGAGGACATGGCTTATGACAAGGATGTCTGCATCATGTACGGCGACCCGGCCTGGGAGGCCAGAGTTCCAGCGTCATCGGCAAAAGAAACTTCCGTATATGAATGCTCTTTAAATAAAGAAAAAACGGAGGGTGGTAAAACTGCCTGGACGTTAAGCGTTAAGTTCAAAAAAGAGATGGATTTCAATCCTGAAAGCCAGAAGTCAATCCGCCCAATCTTTGCGTTTCTCCCGGCAAGGGTTCACTCTCCGGAAGCCGCCGGGGATTTATCGGGTGTCAGCGCCTGGCATGTCAGCGACAACTTTGTCATAGTAAATTTCAAAGACAAGGTCAACGCCGGAGACACTAGAATTTTTAAATTCACGACCGAAATTTGATTTTTATATGTCTTTAGCCTGAACAGACAAGACGACAAGAAACGAACTCCCATCCGGGTAAAAGTTTTCATCGCCCATGGGCGATGAAACGCAATTACCTCTCCCCCTCCAAATTTCTGATACATAATCATAAATCTTTATATAAAAAATTGTGAATATGTTGTATTTTGCTATAATATGCTATATAATACTATATTAAGATAGAATAATTATAAGGCTGGCGATGTGGACGGTAATCGTTAAGAAAAAACAGCAAAAGGGTTTGGGAAAATTGCCAGTTGAAGTCCGGGCGCTGTTTAAAGCTTTGGTGAAAGATTTACAACTTGACGGTCCAGTGCGTCCGGACTGGGACAATTATTCAAAACTTGGCGGCAGCAAGCATCACTGCCACTTGAATTACCGGTATGTGGCCTGCTGGACTTCCGAAAGCAAAACTATAACGATAGAGGTGTACTATGTCGGTTCTCGTGAGAACGCCCCATACTGAAATCTCCCTTACCGGAGAACGGGCGGAACGGGTGCTTAAATATCTGCGCCGCAACATGAAAATTAATTTGCTGGATTCAGTGGAAAATGAAGCTGTTGATATTCGCGACACCGGGTTCTGGAAGAGCACCGGTTCCGGCGAATTGTTGATGGGATACCGGCTGAAAGCCAGGCTTACCCAGCAGCAGCTTGCGGAACGCTGCGACATTGTTCAAACGGTCATCAGCGATTATGAAAAAGGCAAGCGCAAAATCACGCCGAAAGCCATGCTCAAACTGGCGGCGGCGCTGAATACCACGCCCGAACATTTAATCCCGTAAGCAGCTCCCCGAGGCTCGTCAAGCAACCTTTTCTCCATGAAGCTATTGAAGGCAATGAAAATAAAGCTTAAATCTGCAAAACAGTCTTAAAAATAACTTTAAACATGGCTTCTACAGCATTTTTATAAATTTATACTTAAAAATATTATATCTGCAGGAACACCCGCAATTCCCGACCGCTATTAACGATGACTTTGTCGACGCTCTACCTCCGGCGGTTTCATCATGGTCGGAGATTCCGGCTAGCCCGAGCTATTCTGGCGCGATGCTTTTATCATCTTTTTCTAAGATTTGTGCAAATGAATCAGCATCTCCTCTACCATATCTAATTCCATATAGATTAATTTTTTCCACGTCCGGAAAAAAGTGATAACATTGTGCACCAAACTGTTTTTCGTCTTTATCTCCCTTAAATGTACCATTCCCAATATCTAATTTTTCATGTACTTCAAGAGATCCGGTCCAAGGGTTAGTACCGCCAGTGCATTTTACAGCAAAATGTGTAGATGATTTTTGGGTGATTTCAATAACTTCATTATTAATTATTGCATTTTCTTTTACTGAAAAAGAAGAATATTTACCAACAATCCAGCGCCAGCGTTTTTTTAATCGTATCTCTCTCCTCCAGTATTCTATTGCAATCACAAGGATACCAGAGACAATGCCAGAGACGATACCAGATATAAAACTTATCTCTTTTAAAAAATTCCAAAGCCAAGAAATAACATCTATAATAATACAACCTGAATTAGTACACATAATATTTCTATTTTATTTATAATCGTTGAATGTCAATATTCTCTATCTTTATGAAAATACAGGCATAAATGTGCTTTACAAGTTTCCAGGCTCCGGAATTCATAAACATAGATAGCCTTTACAAACAAAAACTATTTAACGGGCAGATTTTTTTCATGAAAAACATATTTTTATACATTTCCGTGTAATATTATTTCAAAAGCATAGTATAATAAGGGAAGATATATTTGTTGACGTTACCTGAATGGGAATAGTAATTGGCTTGTTAATTCTTAGTGTTCAAAAGCTCATGGTTTCAATTAAGTATCACACCATTGAATTTAATTTAAACATGGAGGCCAAGAATATGAAAAATTTAACAACAATGTTAGCGATCGTTGGAACTGTGCTTTGTGGAACTAGAGCTTCAACGGAATAACTTGTCCAATTGCCCTATGCAGTTGCGTATAAAGCACGGAGGGAAACCTTCCAACGTTCCGCCATTTTTTATAACTGTATTAGACCTTCGCGAGAAAGGTTGAGCTTATCGCGCGAGAACGTGCTTCTATTTCTTCCGCCCTTGCCGGTTATTCATTTGACCAGCAGAAAGTCAACCAGATCAAGTTGTTGACTTTTGGGCAAATTCAGCACTTTGTCTTTAATGCGGGGAATGACGGAAATTTAAACAGGGATGAACATGACGAACAGGATTTTAAAATGCCCTAAGCCCTGGTAAACTTCCAGCTTGAATGGTCCAAGCGAAAAACTCACAAGCAGGGATGCTTGTGGTACTTTCACATCCCTTTATCCTGTATATCCCGTGTATCCCTGCAAATCATTTTTCCTGCCAGTAGGGGGAATATGATCTCAACTCGGCGATGATCGGGGGCAGGGTTTTGATATCAATTCTCCAACATGATTGAACGGAATGTTTCAAGTTCTTTTTGGGTAATGCCGCCGTCGAGCAGATAGCGTTCGACTTTTGCCGAATATGGCACTTGGGGACTGCCAAGTTTATCTAAACCATTAATCAAATGGTCAAACGTACTCTTATGAGTAAAGTAGTTCCCGCGATTATTGAAGATAGTTATTTCCCAATCCCGAATGAGCTCCGCATCAGAAACGCCCAATGCGGCATTTAAAATAAAGGCGAGAGTTCCGGTCCGGTCAGCTCCCGCAATGCAATGAAAATTGACGGGGTAGTTTTTGGCATCGCAGAAAAGACGGAACTCTTTTATAAAAATGTCTTTGCCGTCTTTGGTGTGCGCGCCGTCGTAAGGGAAGGTCGAAATATTGATCCATTTGACCTGATCCCCCAACGGTGAAACAGTCATGTCGGCGACTTCGTTTTGACTTCTGAGATCCAATTCCGTCTTGAGTTTCAGGATATTCAGCGAGACATCCCTGCCTGCGGCTGTGACGCGGTCGCAACCGCGGACGGTTCCGTCTTTACTGTTCTCGTTGAAAGCGGTACTGCGGAAGATCATATTCTGACGAACCCGTTTGCCGCCCAAACCTTTGCGTCCGCCAATGTCGCGAAAATTGGTAACATTGGGAACATCGAGCAGGCGCGGGGCCTGGTCTTCCGTAATAAATGAATATACATTGGAAGCAGCTTCCTTGCCGTCCGCCGCGACGGTAATTACTTTCCAGTAATATTTCTGGTTGATCTTGAAATTTGCAACATTGATCTTATTCTGATCGGCAGAGATTGTGACGGCATCCGAAAAATCGGCATTCTCTGCAATTTTCACGGTGAATTCCGCCGCCTTTTTACCGTCCCATTTCCACTCGAAATCAACCGGCTTGGGCAAAGTTCCTTTACCAGGTTCATGGATGATTTTCTCCCGGTATTTTTCGTCTGCGACGAGGGCTCTTCTCTCTTCCTCATTTTTCTGCAAAAAGTCCTTCTGATTCTCCCATAGTTGGGAAACAACCGCATTGTTTTCCGGTTTCGTCAGCGACAGGTTTTCGGCAAAAACCGGGATCGCGCTCAGCATGAACAGTGCAATAAAAGTCCATTTAAGCATTTTTTCATCTTTCTTTAAAATTTGTCTGAAATCATAATGCCGGTCAAAAGCATCCCGCCATTATCATTTTTCCTGCCAGTAGGGTGAATATGATCTCAACTCGGCGATGATCGGGGGCAGGGTCTTAATCACAAAATCCACCTCTTCTTCAGTATTGAAACGGGACAGGCTGAAACGGATAGTGCCGTGGGCGGAGGTATAGGGAATACCCATTGCCCTTAGCACGTGGGACGGTTCCAGGCTGCCGGTGGTGCAGGCGCTGCCGCTTGACGCGCAGATGCCGAACTGGTCCAGCCGGAGCAGAATCGCTTCGCCTTCGATATATTCAAAACTCACCGAGGCGGTATTGGGCAGGCGGTTGTCCAGGTCGGCATTGATTTTTATCGATGGAATTGAGTCGATAATGCCTTTTTCCAGGCGGTCGCGCAAGGCTTTGACCTGAGTGTTTTCAATTTGCATATTTTTCCCGGCCAGTTCGCAGGCTTTGCCGAGTGCGACAATGCTGGCAGTGTTTTCGGTGCCGCCGCGCCGGCCTTTTTCCTGGTGTCCGCCGACGATGAACGGGCGGAAGCGGATGCCGCGCCGTACATACAGCACGCCAATGCCTTTCGGGGCATGCAGTTTATGGCCGGACAGGCTCAGCATGTCGATCTGCGAATTTGCCATATTGATCGGTATTTTGCCGACGGCCTGCACGGCATCCGTATGAAACAGTGCGCCGTAACGGTGCGCCATGGCGGCGATTTGTTCCACCGGATAGATGTTGCCGGTTTCGTTGTTGGCCCACATTACTGAAACGATGGCGGTATTTTCGTCAATCAGGTCTTCCAGGCGCTGCAAATCAATCCGGCCTTTACCGTCAACCGGCGCATAAGCCACTTTATAGCCGCGGCGCTCCAGATCTTTGCCGACATTCAGTACGGCTGGATGTTCGATTTTTGACATTACGACTTTTTTTCTTCTCGGACAGTTTTCAACCGCGCTGTAAATGGCGGCGTTGTCGCTTTCCGTGCCGCAACTGGTAAAAATTACTTCCGTAAAATTGCCGTGCTCGTCCTGATGGTTTGCGCCGAGCAGCGCGGCGACCTGCGCCCGGGCCTTCTTTATTTCGGCGGCGACATTGCCGCCGAAAGAGTAAATGCTCGAAGGGTTGCCGTAGCGTTCGGAGAAAAACGGCTTCATCGCCTCGAAGACTTCCGGGTCTACGGCGGTAGTCGCGTTATTATCAAAATAGACTATTTTTTTATTCATTTTTCCACCTATTCTTGTTTTCTGAATTTCCGGTTCCCATTCTGATTCCTGGCTGTTCCCTGTTGGTTATTGGAAATTCCTTGTTGGATATTGGTTATTGAATATTGGTTTCTGGTTTTAAGAGTTATTCTGACTCCTGACTTCCCTGTCTTTCGGGTTGCGGGCAAAGCCCCCTTAGATGCTTTCCACGACGATTTCTTTAGAAATGAACTCGCGGAGCTGGTCTTCCACCGTGTGTTTCAGCGTGACATGCGAACTCGGGCAGACCGCGCAGCGGCCTTTCAGCCGGACGATCACGACATTATCCTTGATATCAACCAGTTCAAGACTGCCGCCGTCGCTTTCCAGCATCGGTTTGATGGTTTTATCTATCACTTCCTGGACCCTGATCACCCGCTGCACCACGGACATGCCGGCGAATGCGGATTTTTCGGGTTCCGCGGCGGCTTCCGCCTTTTCTTTCCACAACCCGTCAAGGATTTCCTGAATGCTGTCCAGGCAGGCGCCGCAAGCGCCGCCGGCTTTACAGTAATTGGTGATTTCTTCGGTTTTGTGCAGATTATTCTCTTTGGCGACCTTGCGGATTTTAGTGTCGGTTACGCCAAAACATTTGCAGACAATCCGCCCTTCGTGATCGGCATCCCCCTCAAACGGGCTGGTTTCACCTTTGTAATTGGCGATAGCCGCCTGGAGCGCTTCCATGCCCATCACTGAACAATGCAACTTTTCTTCGGGCAGTTCGCCGAGGACGTCAACAATATCCCGGTTGGTAACTTTCGCGGCTTCTTCCAGAGTCATGCCTTTGACAATTTCCGTCAGCACGGAAGATGAGGCAATTGCGCTGGCGCAGCCGAAAGTTTTAAATTTAGCTTCTTCAATTCTGCCGTCCGCACCGATTTTCAAGGTAAGTTTCAGCGCATCGCCGCAGGTGATATTGCCGACATCGCCGACCGCATCCGCTTTTTCGACTTCACCAACATTTCTGGGGTGGAGAAAGTGATCCATCACTTTATTATTATAGTCCCACATAAGGCACCTCGCATTTAATTTTTAGTAATCATTCCTGATTAGTACTAATATACACCATAAAATAATTTTTACTGCAATAGTAGAGTATTTCTTAATTTTTTTGAAACACCGGCATATTTTTTTCAGTATGCCGGAGCATAAACATCAAAATCCGGAAACCCTTGGCATAATACCGGTTTTCCATTCTCTGACTTCTGACTTCCGGATTTAAAATTTATCATTCGTATTTTTTAAACTCTTCGGCGATTACCGCGCTCATTCTGGCAGAAACATCGTCAATGTTTATCAGCTCCGCATCCTTTTCGCCGCGCCGCTTGAATTCGACCTGCCCGTTGACCAGCGTTTTCGGCGACATGACGAGGCGGAACGGAATACCCAGCAGATCGGCGTCGCTGAACATAAAGCCGGCTTTTTCGCCGCGATCATCGTACAACGTTTCAATTCCCGCGGCTTTCAGTACTTCGTAAAGTTTATCGGCAGCGGCTTCGACGTTGTCCACTTTCGGATTCAGCGAACAGAGCTGGACATGGTAGGGGGCGATCGTTACCGGCCAGATCGGGCCCCACTGGTCATAGGACTGCTCAATCACGGAAGCCATGGTCCGGCCGACGCCGATGCCGTAACAACCCATAATCATCGGGTGGGTTTTGCCGTTCTGATCGAGATAATTGCAGTTCATCGCCACGGAATATTTGGTTCCGAGCTGGAAGATGTTGCCGACTTCAATGCCGCGCTCAAGCTTCAGCGGTTGTCCGGTCAGCGGACACGGGTCGCCTTCACGGACACTGGCGATATCAGTTACGCTGATTCCGGCAACTCCGGCCAGATCGCGGTCGAAATTAAAATTCTTATAGTGATGATGCGGTTCATTGGCGCCGACCACCAGATTGGAGGATTCCGCCACGGAGCGGTCAATGATTATCTTCACTTTTTTCGGGTCTATCGCCAGCGGGGACGCATAGCCGGGTTCGCAGCCGGCGGCGCGGATCGCGTCGTCATTGGCAAACTTGATTTCATGCGCCATGGCAAAGTTCTGGAGTTTGGCTTCATTGACCTCGAAATCGCCGCGGATCATCGCGAATATCAGCCGGCCTTTATCATCCTGGTATAATACGGCTTTGCCGGTATTTTCGGGTTTCAACCCGAGAAATTCAGCGACTTCTTCAATGCTTTTCTTGTCCGGGGTGTGCACTTTTTCCAGCGCCAGCGGTGCTGACTTTTCGAATTTCCAGGCGGCGACCGCCACTTCGCGGTTGGCGCGGTAGCTCTGGTCCGGAGAAACGAAAATAGTATCTTCGCCGAACTCGGAAACAGCCATGAATTCATGGGAAACTTTGCCGCCCATCATGCCGGAATTGGACTCGATGGACAGGACATACTTCATGCCGACGCGCTTGAAGATGCGGACATACGCTTCGTGAGCGCGCATGTAATAGGCTTCCAGACATTCCTGGCTGGTGTGAAAAGAGTATGCGTCCTTCATGGTAAATTCGCGCACCCGGATCAGGCCGCCGCGGGCGCGGGCTTCGTCGCGGTATTTGGTCTGAATCTGGTACAACATCACCGGAAGCTGTTTATAGCTGGTAATTTCAGTGCGGGCCAGATGCACCACCGCTTCTTCATGGGTCATGCCCAGCAGCATTTCTTTGCCGTTGCGGTCCTTGAAACGGAGCAGCTCCTGGCCGACCGTCTGGTAGCGCCCTGACTCTTCCCACAGTTCAGCCGGCAGCACTACCGGCATCAGCACTTCCTGACCTTCGATTGCGTTCATTTCTTCGCGAATGATTTTTTCGATTTTTGTTACAATGCGCTTCGCGACCGGCAGCAGCGAGTAAATGCCGGTACAAACCGGGCGGACATAGCCGCCGCGAATCAGAAATTTATGACTGACAGTCTTGGCGTCTTTCGGATCTTCCTTGATCCGGCGCCCGACGAGTTTGCTCATTCTCATAGTTCAATACTCCATGAATTATATTTATTTAAGACTGAATTTATGTTCATTAAAATACGCGGTTACAGTCTGTTGCGAATATCCGCGAACTGAATAAGTTAGCGGACAAAACCTTTTTTGCAACTTTCCGCCTTGAATAATCCACCCTTTTGCAAAGGCAAAATTAACCACAGAGGCATCCCGCAGCAGCGGGAACACAGAGATTTTATTTAATCGCGCAACGCACGCAAGTTGAACTCAACGATGAAATCCTCCAGCCATTGAAACAACGCGCAAATCAGCAGAATCACAAAAACAACGGCAAAAATGAAAGGATTGCCCGGAAAATACAAGATCATGAACATGAACGAAAAGATCATCAGGCGGATATTTTTATAGAAAGACAGGGTAATCAGCAGCGCAATTAACGGAACCGCATAATTCAAAACGCGGGCGGCGTCAATGCCCCATGACCATTGCTGAATATCCCACTGTAATTGATAGTTCCATGAATACGCGCTCGGGCAGACCAGCAGCAGGCTCATGGACAGCATTGCAAGCAGCCGCACCTTTTCTTTGACACTGGTTTTATTCCAGATATCGGCACAGACAAATGCCGCCAGCATCGCGCTGTAGGAAGACATGATAAAACGGTGGGCATCGCAGTAGGTATGAGTATAACCGTAGAAAAACAGGATTACCGGAACTGTCCATAAAATCAAGGTTATCCGCAGTTTGCGGTCGGAAACAAAAAAGATGCCGGCAGTGCCAAGCGCCCAGTAAGCCAGATTCGCCCCCCCGAGATAGCGTATGCCCTGATTTACAAAAAACCATTGGAATCCGTCGTTGGCGCCGCCGTGAAGCACATAAGGAAAAGTAAAGAAATGGTTGAACTGCATTTTATTGATAACCAGCTGCCAGCCGAACGTCGCCATAAAGACTCCAACCGCAGTCAGCAGCGCTTTGATTATGAAATTCCACTCCAGCAGACGGATATTGAAACGGCACCAGAACAGCCAGGCGATCAGCGGGGCGAAGAAAATATTGTTGATTCTGAGCAGACAGGCAAAGCCGAATACAAACGCGATCAGGGCGATGCTTCTGATTTTTGCCGGCAGGAACACGCACAGCAGAATGCACAGCAGCACAAAAAAAGTCGAAGGCGTATCACTCATCGAATTGAAGCCCATGGTAATAATGTTCCGGTAAAATCTGAAACAGAATGTGTCTTTCGGTAACGCAAAAAAAGACTTGAAGATTTTTTCGTCCCAGAATTCCAAATGGCTGTAAAAGAATGGAATAACCGTCCAGAGCAAGGCGGTAAAAAAGCCTTTGTATTGCGAGCCGGTCAATTTTCTGATAATAAAATAAGTCATTACAATGGCGGCCGGCATCAGCACGAACCCGGCAAACCAGGCAAATTGGATTGCTATGTCATAAAACTGCGTTGCGTTGAGCGCCAGTATGAATGGAATATAGAGGAAGCCGAGGCCGATAGTGTAATGCCACGGCCCGGAGAAATCCCCCTTTATAAAACCAATGGCGGTCTCAAAATAGCCCGGATCATCCGAACTGCTTGCTATAATATTATAACTGCCCAAAATCAGGATCAGCAGCAGCAGCCAGCGCAGTAAAACCAGAAAGGCGATACTTAACCCGATAGTTGCAGAGGTCGGCAGCGGCGGCAGTTTTTTCCGTTTAATCATGCGGTATCCCCAGAAACCGCTTATCAGCAGCAGGGCGGCGGTCACCAGGACTAGTCCGGTTTTCCGTAACGGAGAATTTATATATACCGCCGTCATCTTCGGCTTGCCGTTCTCGGAGGAAACCCGGAATTCAGGGCATGCCCAGCCGGTTTTGCCGGCGCTTACCGGGATTTCGTAAAACTTATGATATCTGGCCAGCGGGTGTATCCTGAAAAAAGAATTCTTCACGGATAACGGCTCAACCTCGACCTGTTTGTTAATGACGAACAAAAATTTAGCATCATTGTCCGGCTGCTCAAAAACCGGAGTGCCGGGATCGAGAATGACGCCGGCGCAGACCCAGAATGGAAAAACAAATAAAAAGAGTCCCAGTGCTGCCAGCTTTTTCATCTTTACTTTAAACTGCATTTATTTTCCTTGACAGAGATATTTTTATCAATGGCATATTTAATCATTAGAGCCAATTGCAAAACTCAAGTTTTGCATGAATTCAGAATTAAATTCGAACTAAAATCCGGATTTATTCTGACTCCTGACTCTATAATACTGCTGGACGTTAGTCTAGTCCCGCCCTGCGGGAACTACTTTTGCAATTACCTCATTAATGTATTGTTCCGGCGTACTGCATATCGGATCGAATTTTCCGGACAATATATTTTGTATTTAGTGCTTGAGCGAAACCCCGTTTTTAAAATTTACCGCTGAAAGAATCAAAAATCAATGCTGAATTTTAAAATGGTTCTTCAGTTTAGGCCGCGTTTCTTTATTATTCGTAAAATATTTCGACAAAAATCGGACAAAAAAGTGAAACTTTATACAGAACGGACTATATTTATACTCTGTACGGTTGAAAATTTAAGAATAGACGAGCAGGATTGTGGAGTGGATTTTTTTCGATCCGACTGACAGACGATACCCGCATCGCCTGAAGGAGAAACGAAAAAAGACAGCCCCAAGACGCTCGTACCGCAATCTATGTTAAATTTTCAGCCGTGCAGAGTATAAATTAAAGTCATTAAAGAATGAAATCCGGCTTCAATAAACAAAATTTACTGGATGCAGCTCTGCAAAGTTAAGGTAGCAATGATGCGCAAATTCTGCTGGTTGATTATATTTCTTCTTTTGCCGCTGTGCAGTCGGGGCGGAGAACGGCTGCTTGTTCAGGCCGGCTCCGTGATCTTTGACGGCATTGGCGAAACGCGCAAGATCATGACACAAACAGTACAGCCGTTCGAAACAGACGCACTGGATTGCCGGACTGTTTTTTTCGCAAATCACCCGCTGGCTCGATATTATACCGTGTATAAAATAACGCTGCCGGACGGACGGTCCGGATGGTTTAGTCCGGCGATCAGTTATACCGTGCTGCCGGATGGCCAGGCCAAACTGGAAAATACTGCGAAAAATCCACCGTGGCGCTGGGGCTTTTTTGCACTGACGCTGGCTGCTTTGGCGGGAGTCTGCATACGTTTCTGCCGTCTGCAACGCCTTGGCAGACTGACCGCAAATGATAAACAGTGGTCGGCGGCAACAGTGATTGTGCTGACCCACTGGGCGCTGCTTATGATTCTGATTCTCGGTTCAGTCAACCTGATCACCTCGGCTTCGGACGATCCCGGCTATTTCCGGACAATGAAGGGGCTGCTGGAATGGAATTTTTCCGAAAAGTGGACACTGACAATCGGACACGGCTTCTGGTATCTTCCGTTCATGCTGTTTGGCGGAGCACGGGAATTTTATGATATTGCCATTCCATTCGCCTGGTTTGCCGGGTTTATCGTGCTGCCAGCGGCAATGGTACTGGCTTATATGATAGTGCGTAAACTCACCGGCTCAACGCGGCTGGCTTTTTGCGCCATTATGTTTTGGGTAGTGGTTCCATTTTTCTATCAGCATACTGAAGCTCCTGACGCGCATATTTTCCAGTCCTTTTTTGCGTTTCCCATATTCATCCAGTGCTTTCGCTTTTACACCGGCCTGATCAAATACGGTTATAACGCCATGAGTGACGTTCCGTCCACGTTTCTGATTATGTCCTGCCTGTTTTCGGCATTGTACCTGAAGCCGGGGTTCCGCGGGATTGCCGTGGTAATGGCCGTATTCGGTTTTGCCTGCTTGTGCCGTATCAACAACATTTTCTTTGCTCCGGTGCTGGCCTGGATATTCTGGGACCGTCACCGCGAGTTATTCCAGGACTGGAAAAAACTGTTGATCGGGGTCACGGTGGCGTCGGTGACGCTGTTTGCGGTTTTCTCGCCGCAATTTATCATCAACTATATTCAAGACGGCGACCCGCTGCGGTTCCCGTATATTCGGCACGGGGCTGATGTTTACAGCGGTTTTCACCCGAAATTTGTTCTTTACAGTCTGCAGTATCTGGTGCACAATAACTTTGTCGTTATGGTGATGGCGGTTTCAGGACTGTTTTTCATCAGTGACCGCCGTTTACGGATCACTCTTTCGCTGTGGGCGCTGCCGGTTATCATCTTCTTTTTCGGATACTCCCATACCGGGTGTGACGCCACCAGGTTTATCCTGAGCACCTATCCGGCAATGTTTGCCGCGATTGTGGCTGCCGACGTATGGCGTCAGGGATCAAAACGTGAAGCGGCATATCTGGCCGGAGCGCTGCTGCTAAGCTTTCTTTTTGTCGCGCCGACGGCCTGGGAACTATTGTTTGTCCAGCCCTGGGATCTGCAAAATATCGGGGGCGATCCTCTGGCCATGATGCTGAACGGCAAACTTACGGAAGCAGATTTGCAAAATCATCCCGGTGTCAGAATTGCCCGGTATGCGGCTTTTTCTGCCTCCATCTTATCGGTGGCACTGCTCTATCTGCTGCGCCGCAACCGGCGCCTGTTATATTTCGGACTGATGACGCTGGCGGTGTTTTATCTGGGCAGTGCGTTTGTCCCGGCGGTGTTGATGGTAATTCTATTGTTCCGGGCGATAATTGACGCAGTGGCTGATGTTATTGCTTTTTACCGTACAGATTAATCCACAAAATATAAGAAAAGAGGAAAAAGTGAAAATTCAGGCTTCAAACCAATCAATATTAACCAAAATGTGCTGGTGTGCGACATTAACGCTTCTGGTACTGTTCTTGCTGCCAGGCGTTTTTAATGAATTAGCCAACGACAACGGGGGGATTTTCCTTTATATCGGCCAGCGCTGGTTTCACGGGCAAATCCCGTATCATTATGCCTGGGATAACAAAGGGCCGGTATTGTTTCTGATTAACATGATTGGCGTCGCCATCAGCAACCGGCATGTTTGGGGCATAACCCTGATTGAGTTTATCTTTATAATTTCAACTTTGATTGTGGCAAACCGACTGTTTAAGAATTTTTTTTCTTCATTGATAAGCGCAGTCGTTTTGCTGATTCTAACCTATATTTTTGTCAGTGTCTGTCAAAAAAATGTTTCTGAAGAATATGGGCTGCTGTTTCAGTTCGCCGCGCTGGCGCTGTTCTGGAAGTACTTGAATTGCAGGCAATGGTATTTAGTCCTGCTGAGCGGAATCCTGATGGGAATCGCATTCATGATGCGGGCCAATTTAGTTTGTCTGTGGGCGGCGTTCTGTTTGTGTTTCCTGATCGACGCGGTCCGGACAAGACGCTGGTATGACTTTTTCCGGGCGACGCTGCCGATGGGCGGCGGTTTTATTCTGGTATGCGCGGTAACGGTATGGTATTTTTATTATCATGGAGTATTCGCCGAGTTTTTAGACGGCGCTTTTATTTATAACATCGAATATTGCGGCAGAACTTTGCGAGACCGGTTTCACGCATTCCGCTTTTTGTTTCTTACTATTTTCCCTGTACTTCAAATTATTCTTGTCAGTTGGGTTTTATTGCTTTTCTGGCTCTGGAAAAAACAGGTGCGCAATCCTTATTCATTGTTTCTGCTGGCGGCAGGAATTGATTTTCCACTTGAAGTCCTCAATTTTGGCCTTTCCGGCGGCGAAAGTCACAATTATTTTCTGAGTTTGCTGCCGTCCGGGGCGATTATCCTTGCCTTTCTGATAAAATTGATGACAGAGGAACTGAAACCGCGGCCCGGGGTTATTTCGGAATTCATAAAATCAAAGTATTTTATCGCTGCCTTATGCGCGCTGTTCCTGATTCTTCCGGAAACACAGCGCTTGAGCAGGAATCTCATTAATATGTTTTCCAACCATCCAGACGCTGAACTCCGGAAGTCATGTCTTGCCTTTGCCGATTTTATCAACCGTAATACGACGCCCGGCGAAAAAGTGCTTTGCATTGAGTGGGAGCACCGGTGGCTGTGGTTAATGGACCGTCAGTCGCCCTCCAGATTTTTTAATATGATTCCGTTTGACGTTTCGCCGCGTAAATATTCCTATTACATGAAGCTTTATCAAGCGGATTTGAAAGCGACTCCGCCTGACATTATAATTGCCTCCAGCCTGGAAGGCGAATATTATGCCACGCTGCCCATGGATAAATACCGGGAGATCAAAGATATTCCCAGTTTTAGATCTTATCGTGTCTGGAGACTGAATAAAGAATAAAGCAGGCACCGGAACTTGCGGCGGAGCGGATTTAAAATATCAGTACTGTTTCCGGCATACCAGATAGCACGACAAACCCGGAACCGTGATTTTAATTTTTTTGAGACAGCGTGTAATCAGAGTATCTGCTTTAAGGCAGAATACAACAAGCGCAGTCATCACCGGGCCTTTATTCCATTCCCCGACCGCGGAAACTGATTCACGCTTGTCGTGATGAAAAACTTTTTCACATATTGTCTGTAATATCCGGATAAACAGCAATGAAACAAAAAAATAACCATAATCCATAACTTCAGCTCCGTTTTCCCCGGCCAGCCGATAAAGCCGGCCGGCGGTATACCGGCGGTAATGTCCAAGCTTGCGGTCGTGATTGGAAAAAAGACAGGCAAACGCCGGAACCGTGATGATGAAAACAGCGCCCGGAGTTACCCTTTCGCTGTTCAGCAATTCACAAAAGAAGGCTTTATCATTTTCAATATGTTCGATTACATCCAGCAGCATGACCGTATCAAAAACTGTATCCTGAATCTCTTCCACGCTGCGGAAGAATTCTATTTGCTGTCCGGCAAGCTGCTCCCGCAACTTCGTAATTAACTCGGGGGTGAACATGTTGTCAACGGCGGCTACTTTAATCCGGTATTTTTTTACCAGGTTATTGGCGACGAAACAATTGCCGCAACCGATATCCAGAACTTGCTTTGCGCCTGGATTATATTTATGCAGCAGTTTTTCAACGAATGCCAGGCGGGTTGTCTCCCATGGATGAACCCGGTCATAAGTAAAAAATTTTTCCTGATTTTCTTTTAAATCCATACCAGCGCTGTTTCCAGGTTAATGATTGTTGCGCTAATATACACGGCGTAATGCAGTGTGTCCAGCGGATTCCCCCGCTGCTGCATCATACGACGGGACCGCCGGCGACATCTTTTCTGAAAACTGAAGGGGAACTGCCGTAGCATTTCTTAAATTCGCGACTGAGATGGAACTGATTGCAAAACCCGGTCTGCCGGGCGATTTCCTCCAGCGATGAACTGCCGCTTCTGAGCATATCCGAAGCCTTCGAAAGACGCATTTTCCGCAAATGATCCAGCGGGGAGTCGCCGAAAAGGCGCTTGAATTCGGCATGAAATCGCGGAACAGACAGATTGGCTTTCCTGGCGAGGTCCGCCACTTCGAATTTCTGCGCGGGATGCCGTCTGGCGTATTCAAGAACCGGAAGCAGCCGCATGATACCCGGGTTAATCCGCGGAGTAATCCCTTTACTTTCCAGATATTTCAGCAGCAGGCACAGGAGCGAGAATGCGAGTTCGCTCATCTGCGCGACCGATTGAATGGACTGGGATTCTGTTGACTGCCGTACAGTAAGCATTTTTCCGGCAATCACGCCAAATTGCTCCGCCCATCGCGATTCGATTCTCAATGGCAGCTCCTCGAAAAGTGATGCCAGGCCGATGGCGTCAAAAACTACGAAATTGAAATGAATCCAGCGTGATTTCATTCTTTCCGTTTTCGGATTTAGAAGGTGCTCGATCACGAGTGGAAGATTCGGCGCGGTGAGGAACGCCTCGCCTGTCCTGATCAGTTCCGCGTGCCCGCCGCCGCACGCAATGCGGTATTGGCCTTCGGTCGGCTGGGCGATTATGATGTACGGAACAGCCTTCCGGTGGATACTGTTATCCTTCCTGAGAATTCTCCATTCGCCCGTGCCGGGTTCGACGAGAGTCAATCTTACAGAGTCTGTTGAAAAAAGCATAAATAATAGTCCTGTATATGGATAAGATAATCGCGTGAATAGCATAAATCAAGAATTGGATATATTTTCAAGTTAGATATTTGGATTTGAAAATTACTTATAAAATATTGAGGACAGGCAATGAATTTGGCAACCGCAGATAATATAACAAATGCCGGGATGCCCGCATGGAAGATGTTTCGACCAGCCGGAGGTGAAATGACATCCCGTTTGAGTAAATATACGAAAGCTCTGGCGGCCAGATATCTTTCCGGCGAAATCGGCCGCTCAATGACGGAAGACAGTCTTTGGATGTTAATGTCGGGCTGTAATAAATCTCACGAGTGGGAGAGTGACTGGACGCTGGCGGGTCCGCTGAATAACAACGGCAACTCGCCGGACAGCCTGTCAGACGAAGACTTGCTTTTAGACGGCGTTAAGACGATAGATGATATCAAACTTTTCGCAAACGTTCAGCTGCAACGCTTTCATAGTGAGTTTGGGAAATTCGATTTTAAGAAGATATTCAGTTCAGCAAAAGCCCATTCCGCCGCCTATTGCTTTACTGAGGTTGATGCCGTGTCCCCCTGTATATTGCCAGTCGCATTTGATTGCGACTGGTATTATTCAGTATTTGTCAACGGACAGCTGGAGTATACAGGCACCGGGCGATGCGGATTAATAGAACTTCCGTTGAAAGCCGGTAAAAATTTGATTGGTTTCCGTATTACAGGCGGTTCGAACGGCTGGTCGCTCGCGCTGGCAAAGGGCGAGCGCTTGTCGCAGACAGAAAAAGACATCAATCCGGATCAGGTTAAGTTATATGCGGAAGCCGTCAGATTGATCGCCTCGAACGCTCCACTGCGAATAATCACCGGAGAAAAAATAGTCGGCGCCGCTACGCTTAAAGAAGCGATGCGCCACAATGTTCCTGTTATGCGCTGTCCTTCCGTCAGTCATACGACATTGGGTTTTGAAAAAGTGCTTGCTGTCGGTTATAAAGGCATCAGAGCTGAAATTGAAGAACGGCTTTCCCGGGGCGGACTGGATGAAAGCGGCAATGAGCTCCTTCGTGCGATGCTTTCATGTCTGGATTCGGCTAAAATCTGGCACGGCAGGTATCTCGAAGAATTGAAAAGACTTGCCGGAGAATCCGCCGGAACAGATAAGAAATATTTTAATGATCTTGCAGAGGCGCTGCAAAATGTGCCGGAAAATCCGCCGGAGACGTTCCGGGAGGCAGTGCAGTCCTTGTGGATGTTATGGGATTTTCAGCGGCTGTGCGGTAACTGGAGCGGCATCGGCCGGATCGACAAAATGTTCGGACCGTATCTCAAACGCGATCTGGCGGACGGTATTATCGGCATCGATGAGGCGAGAGAATTAATAGCTCATTTCTGGATCAAGGGGTGCGAATGGATCACCGCAGACAGCAGGGGCAGCGGTGATGCCCAGTTTTATCAGAATATTGTGCTCGGCGGGGTCGATGAAGCCGGGAATGATGTCACCAATGAGGTTACTTATCTTATCCTGGATGTAGTCGAAGAACTGCATATCTCCGATTTTCCCATTGCGGTTCGCCTCTCGAAAAGTTCGGACGAAAAACTTCTGCGCCGGATTGCTGAAATACAGCGGCTCGGAGGCGGTATCATTGCGATTTACAACGATGACCGGATCATTCCGAATCTGATAAACTTCGGATATCCGCCGGAGAGAGCCAGAAATTTTGCCAACGACGGCTGCTGGGAGATACTTATCCCCGGCAAAACGTGTTTTAGCTACCTTCCTTTCGACGCCCTTAAAATTCTTCAGGATGTGCTCGGTCTGGATACTGACGGCGGCGACGTCAGCAAATACACCGAATTTGACGAATTATACGAAGCTTTTAAGCAAAAGCTGGCCGGGCAAATAGTACAAATTACCAGCCATGTGATCACAGCATTAAAGCAGAAAACGGACCCCGCCGTGCTGGTCGATATGCTGATTGACGGCTGCATCGAAAAGGGGCGTTCGTACTATCATCTCGGTCCGGAATACACGGTCATGTCGCCACATGCAGGAGGACTCCCGGACGTCGTCAACAGTCTGCAAGTGATAAAAAAGCTGGTTTATGAGGAGCATGAATTCTCTCTAGCGGAACTTGTTGACATCCTCCGGAAGAACTGGGAAGGCCATGACGAGACTCGCCGTGCAATATGTTCGCGCTTTGACTTCTACGGCAACGATTCAGAAGACAGCAATGCGATGATGAAAAGAGTTTTTGACGACTATACCGGCATTGTCGCCGGAATACCGTCAAACAAGGGAGTGCTTTTTCCCGCCGGAATCAGCACTTTCGGGCGCGAAGCCAATGTTTTTCTGCCGGCCCGGACAGCTTCGGCGGCGGGTTCCAAAAAAGGTGACATCCTGGCGCTGAATTTCAGTCCGTCGCCCGGCACTGACAAGCGCGGTCCCACCGCCGTTATCAAGTCGCACTGCGCAGTGGATTTTTCCCGGCTGCCCTGCGGCACAGCGCTGGAATTGAAAATCCTTCCCTCCTCTTTGCAAGGCGAAACCGGGATTGCGGCACTTGTCGGGCTCATGAGGTCTTTCGTCAGTCTTGGCGGGATATTCATGCAGATAGATGCGGTGGATACCGCGATGCTCCGCGACGCGCAGGAGCATCCTGAAAAGTACCCCAATCTTTCTGTCCGTGTATCCGGCTGGTCAGCGCGTTTCGCGACGTTGTCAAAAGAGTGGCAGGAAATGATAATTGTCCGCAGCGAGCAGCGCGTTTCATAAAGTTTATATTGAATGAAAATAATTAAGAACATCAGAAATAATAAGTTGAAGTCAGATTATCTTTTCGTTGCAGGAATCATAGCGCAGGCGTTGGCCGGAAAGCAGAGATAAAGTCTTCCTGGAATAACGCCGCCGGAACGAGGCATCAAGTTTTACATTTCTGCCGAAACGCAATTTAAAGGTAACTGTTTCTGAGCCTGAATTGACGATGCGAAGGCATCTTAATTCTCCGTTTTTCAGCGAGAACGAAATGGACAGCCCCTGTTCAATACATATATTTTTAACGCTGCAATCAGGCCATGAATCGGGGATTCCTGCTCCTATTTGCACCGTACCGGCATAAACATTGGCCGCCATTCGGCTCAGGGCGGTTAGAAAGGCGGCGTGTGCCGTCGCCATCCAGTGTTTATACAGACTGCCATCCGGCCTCACTTGTTCGGGAAGTCCGCCCAGGCGATTTGTGTTTTTGCAACAAGCCTCCAAATAAGCGAAAGCCTTATCCGGATCGTCAAGGGAGGCCCAGATTGCCGCTGCCCAAGCCTGAAACCAGGGAACGTTGCGAGCGTCTTGACGGGGACATCCGTAACGGCAGACGTCAACAAAACGGCCGCGATGCCGCCATAATTCGGTCATGGTTTTCCGGGCGGATTCGTATTCAGGATTCAGCAGATAGATCATGGATCCGAAATTTGGCGAATCCGCGCCCAGAGCCGAGAGGAGCAGGCCGGATGTATCATGATTTGCTTTTAATCCCAATTCCATTTTCCGCAGAATGCGTTCGTATTGCGGCGATATTTCTAAATTGAGTATTTGCGCAGCCTCGATCAAGTTGCGCAGGGCTTCGATGGCAGCTCCGGCCGTCCAGGTGTCATTGCCGCGCTTGCACCTTGTGGATTCGTCCACACCTTCGCAATTGACAATCACGGCGGAATCGGCATCCTCGCGAATGCCGTAGGAAACGAGAAAATCGACAGCTTCTTTGATGACCGGAAAGAGAATTTGCAATTGTGCGCGATCTCCGGTAAAACGGAATTGGTTAAATGCGGAAACAGCGACAACGGCGTTATTGTGGAATTCGTCAATTTCGAGGAGATGATTGCAACGGCCTTGATGATCGGTGCACCAGCCGTAACGAGCGCCGTCGCCACGGCCATATTTTTGTTTCCAGAGCTCGGCATTGCGACGAGCCTGCGGCAGGGTTTTCAAGTTGAACAGACTTAGTTTTTCGGCTTCCGCCATCTTATTGTTGCGAAGAAAAGCCTCGTGCATAAAGAATGAATCCCAGAAGATTTTACCCTGCCAGAGCCATGGATACATGCCGGTCGGGG
Organism: uncultured Lentisphaeria bacterium; assembly: GCA_903863035.1. GTDB lineage: Bacteria > Verrucomicrobiota > Lentisphaeria > Victivallales > Victivallaceae > CAIPAT01. Next base: position 2,023 of record CAIPAT010000008.1, on the reverse strand, counting down.
TGGAGCCGTCAACCGGATGCTGATGCGCCTTAAGCAGATAATTACTGACCAGATATAAATAATCGATTTCCGGGTTGCCGGAGCGGATTGAAGAGCGGCGCTGATAGGCGTTCCAGGCGGCGATGTGCTCCCGGAGAATTCCTGCGTAATTCATGGAGCTTATCTTATGGCGGATCGTCTCCGCCGCCAGAGCAGGCTCGTCATAATCGAGAGTGTCTCCGACAAACAGATATTGTGTAAATTGCATTTTCGGGTGAATATTGCGTACTGAGACGCGACCGCCACGCCATGCCAGGCGACCGCCTTCGGCACCAATAAGGCCGTCTATCGCAGGAGGGTCGGTCAGCAGCACGGCAACACCGTTCCAGCCGGAGGATGCATACTGCCCGGTCATACATTGATGGCGTTCATCCCAGGCAAATTCATATTTAACTGCCGGTTCGTCGCTCTCCGGCCGTGAAAGGACGAATTCAACGGCGGCATCGCCCTCGGGAACGGCAATAAATTCGAAATGTTCGACCAGTAAATGATCGGCCGTGAGAAAGGTTGTCACCTTGAACCTGAATCCGGCCGCCTCGGCACGGGTATGGAGAACGGCGCGACAGGGATCGAAGCGCTGTTCGAAATCCCGGATCAAGTGTTGTTCGCCGTCAAGCGTTAACATATAGCCGGCAAAGAACAGCGGGCAAAGCGCGGAGTCGCCATCGCCTTTGCGGCGATCCGCCTTGAACCAGTAGCGATCAACGTGTTCGAGGCCTTTATCACAGGCGCGGATTGAACCGCTCCAGTCAATAAGCATGGAGTCAACGCCATTGGCCAGCAGCATCGGGAAATATGGTTTTGAGATTGCCATATTACACGTCAATGTTTCATTAATACCGCAGCTGGATCAGGCGAAAGACATGGAACGACGTCGCCGCGCATTTTAAATTTTAAATCCTCTACAGCGTTTATATTTATGGTCCATATTTTGCCGACATAATTTTTATCTACCGGGACATTGTACCATTTATTTTCCAGCCATTGACCATCGTGCTCAAAAGCAATTTTGCCGTCAGGCGCAATTATTGTAACTTTAGCCGGCTCATCCTGACCTCCGTTGATGCCTGATATTTCAAAATTCTTTGAATCTGCCGGAACATAAAAATATAATTTAGTTTTACCTCCGAACAAAATCAGCGGCCTGTATTCCTGGGACCAATAACCGTAAAATGCCGGTTTTTCTATTTTTACCATGAAAAAGTTACTGCTGTAAAGCAGATTGTAAAGGCCGGTTTCCGGAACACTGACCGTTACAAATTCTTCCAGTTTTTCTTTCGGGATAACTCCTGATGCTACTGTCCGCTGCATATTGTCTGTTAATTGCCAGGTAAAAGGTTGTGACGGTTTATAGGCGGCTTTGGCCGTAAAACACAATAATTTCTCCGGACCGGTAAATACAACGAGCTGCCCGTTGAAACGTTGCGGCGGAGACCAGTATGATTCATTTTTGGCTGCGCCTGCATTAACCGGCTCCAAACCCGCCGGCGCCATGATTATTTTGATTTTCTTTATAACCATGGTCTCTTCATTTTCTGTATAATTAAGACCGAGACTGATATTATATTCTTCTTTATCAGCATTCTTCGAAGTCTTAATTTCAAACGGCAGAGTAATCGAACTTAATGCATTCAAATGAATTTTGCTGACTGCTCCTTTGAACACAACATTCCAGCCATCCGGCAGTACATTCGATAAATTTACATCCAAATCATATGGAGAAACATTTTTAATCAAGATGGAGCTTTGTACAGTTGAACCAGGCGCAATATTGATAAAGATTGCCGGTTCCTGAGGCAAGTCAGCCATCAGCGGATGATCTATTTCAAAATAACTCAAATTATTCGGCATGTTTCAAAAAATGTTATAGATAGTTGACACTTCTTTAGACGTAGCCGCACTGGAGTCTTCAAGCCCCCAGTTCAACTTCCCTCCGTATGGGGGCGTTCTGTTTCTCAGGAAGCTTTGAGCAATACTAATTCAG
>CAIPAT010000007.1 GCA_903863035.1 uncultured Lentisphaeria bacterium | reverse complement strand
GCGAATGCTAAACGAAGAAGAACAGGGGGAAAGCCGTGTGAGGGAAAACCGCACGCACGGTTTGGTCGATGAGGCAGAGCCGATAAGTCGCAACTCGTTGATGCTTAGAGGTTTTACTTTAATCGAACTCCTCGTGGTGATCACGATCATCGCAATTTTGGCCGGAATGCTGCTGCCGACATTAAATAAAGCACGCGAAAAAGCCAAGGGAATCCAATGTGCAAGTAATTTAAAACAAATCGGAATTATTGCTGCTTTCTACACAAATGACTACAATGGGTTAGTTCTTCCGGCGGCCAGATATACTGGAAGTGCCACTAGCTATGCATATTGGACAGTCGTGGCTAATGCTGCTGGATATATCAGTCTGCCTTATGTTGATCCTAAAAAAGTAGAAAAAATTCTTGTCTGTCCTTCAGAACCAATTCGACCAACAGCAGGAACCAGAGCAAATGGCCATTATGGGACCAATTCTCACCTTAATCTTCCAACAGCTATTGGAACTGATGGAACCGGAAAGGTTTATAAAGGTATGAAGATCGAATCATTTAAACAACCGAGTAAAGTATTTTTAATAATAGATCAGGGGTTCCCTGCTGCCAATACTAATCTTGCTTCGGTCTATAGCCCAACAATTAACGATAATAACGGGTGGCCCGCCCTCCGCCACAACAATGGGTCTAATCAGGTCTATTTTGACGGTCATGTTAATTACCTGAGATTTCTTGATATCCCGCAAAGAAAGGCGGGAAGTGACGGCCTCTTATACCCTTGGGGGAGATATTCCAGGTAAAACGGGGTCATTTTAAGGGAATTTCAGTTTCAGTAAAAAAGGGTAAAGACCGGGAAATGCGGATGGCTATTTTCATGGAAGAATACATTTTCGTAAGTCGTCGCATCTCCATCCCGCCTTCGCCAGATCAGGGATAAGATTCCGGGCTAAACGCACGTCAGAAATGCATCAAGATCAATCAAAATAAAACACAAGAGGAGCACACAGCGATGAAGCATCTCGTAATAAAATGCAGAAAAAACGCAGAGAAAATGATCATGGCGGCAATGGTTGGTATGTCAATGGTTAGCTTAGCGACAATCATTTCCCCTACGCAACTCCATGCCGCAGACGAAAAATCTCCCGATAAAATTGTTTTGGCGCCCATGGTCAAAGCGCCGGCCATAGACGGCAAGATCGCGGATGGCGAGTGGAACGACGCGTACAAGGTCATTGGATTTCTCGACCGAACGACCGGATTTTCGCTTGAGCCGCGCACGGGTTATACGCTAGTAGGATATGATCGTGAAAATCTCTATATTGCGATGAGCACGGAACTGCCGCCGGACGGCAAGCTCATTTCAAAACAAAAAAGAGACGATGGGGCCGTTGTCACCGATGACAGCATAGAAATATGGATCGACCCCAACCGTGGAAACTGGGCTGATAGAAAAGGCGATCAGCGTTATTACCAGATCATCATCAACAGTCTCGGTAAGCGGCAGGATATACTCTTCGATCCTGAGAAAGGCGTCCCCAATACGGGATGGGATTTAGCCGGATATACGTTCGGCAACCGCATCGATCTGGAGAAGAAGCGCTGGGAACTGGAATTGGCGATTCCGTGGAAGTCCATCAATGCCGACGGTTCTCAACTCATGGGAAAGGGCATCGGTCTTTTCGTGGGCCGCAACTTTAAGCAGCCATGGAGTCAGGCCAGCTTTGCGATCGCTCGTGTGTACAATTTTGCAGCGACACAGGAATATCCGGAATTTTTACTGAAACCGAATGCTCCGGTGTTCCGCGAGGAATCGCTCGGGGAAGTGTTCGATGCGATATTCGATTACAAACTTAATATCCGTAACCGTGAAGGCAAAGACTTGGCACTGAAGGTGGAGGCGTCCGTTGCGGGCAGCGACATGCCTACGAAATTTTTCAACAAGGATGTATCCGTTCCCGCAGATAAGGCGGCGGATTTTGCAGTCAAGACCGATTCCGGCTGGTTCCATAAGGATGCCGACAATACGCTTCATATCAAGGTGTCGGCGAATGGAGAGGTACTTTATCAGCATCAGCTCACCGTGAAGAAACCGCGCGAGAAGGCATGGCAGATCATCGGTGCCACAGAGGAAGCGGCCGGGTTAAGCATTGCCTATTATCCGCACCTCTCAAAGCTTTCAGTAAAGTATGATCTGGCGGCAGTTGATGGCGCAGAAAAAATAAAAGAGGTTCTGGTGGAAGTGATCGATCATGGAAAGAAAGCGATTCTTTCCGAGACTCTGGCCGTAAACAACAAGGTTGCCGAGAAGCTTCTGGAGATGCCGTCCCTTGCCGACGGGACATATACCGTCAGTGCCAGGATGAAAACCGGAAATGACCTGTCCAAACCGCTGGAAAAGACATTCCTGCGGATAAAATTCCCATGGGAAAGGAACACGCTTGGCATGACCGATGAGGTTTTCCCGCCATTCACGCCTATTCAAACGAAGGGTGCGATTGTGGAGACTGTCCTTCGAAAGCACACGATGAACGGCTTCGGACTGTGGGACAGTGCCATCTCAATGAACAAAGAATTGCTTGCTGCCCCAATGACCGTAGAACTGGAGACAGCATCAGGAAAGACATCGTGGACTACGAAGAAAGTCACCCTGCAAAAAGCTAAGCCGAATAGCGCCGTGTATCAGTCCACTGCGGAAAGCCCGGCGGTTGTGCTCAAGACTACTTCATCGATTGAAGAAGACGGCTGTATGAAGGTGGAGATGCAGATCAATCCCGGGAAAAATCCCGAGGAAGTCAAGCGCCTGACGGTCAACATTCCGCTCAAGGATGAATTGGCACCATTCTGGCATGTCCTTAGGGAGATACGCAGCAATCCCGCTGGCAAAACACCGCAGGGCGACGGCGTTATCTGGGACAGTACTAAATTGGGTAACGGCCCAACGTTGGGAACTTTCCTGCCTTACATTTGGCTTGGCGGTCCCGAACGCGGCATGGTCTGGTTTGCAGATATTGATAAGGGGTGGTCTATCAATGATGATCAGCCGGCGCAGGTTCTCACACGCAAGAATGGACAACTTATACTCTCTCTAAACCTGATCGCGCGACCCACGAAAATCGAGGGCCCGCGCACGATTGTTTTCGGCCTGCAGGCAACGCCGGCCAAACCGATGATGTCCGACTGGAGGAAAATATCCGCCGACATTAATGCCGTTCCTGGTGGCGCCGGTTTCTATTGGGGAATGTTGCCGGTTTATGCCGGTAAATATCCAGCGGGGCGTGATTTTAGCATTTCAGATGAAATGGTAAAAACCCGTGAGAGTGGAAAGCCAAACTTCGATTTTATAGAAAGGTGGCTTAAAGAGAAGGCTGCGAACGCGCACAAGGATCTCGAGAAAGCATATCGTACTTCTATTACTGCTGGCTTCAACAGGAACGCCGGTATTAAAGATGGTTCAGTGTTCATCTACTATGAAGAGCATTGTGTGGATAGAACCACAGAAGAGTTTCAAGTATTCCAGGATGAGTGGGGCTGTCAGCAATATAACATTCGTAAATGGTTGGAGGCGATCAGAACGATAGGCGATGCAGTTGGGAGTGGCGTCCCTGTTCATTTTCCCAAAAGCTACGTTGATTTCTCTCTCTGGTACGCACGGGAATGGTTCAATCGCGGCTTTAGTATCTATTCTGATAATACGTTCCAGAGGAACTGCTACAACACGATCGCATCGGACGCCTATGTCCGCGAAGATGGACAGACCCAGCCGTCGTGCGGCATCTGGGAAATGCGCGAATATTACAAGCGCATGTGGAAGATGAAAAATCAGCTTCAACCTAATGTCAAAAATCGTCTTTTAAAAAGTTTCCATATCACCAATGGCCTTCTGGTTCCCGTCATTGCCTGGGGCGAAGTTGATCTCGATATCGAATGGGAATGGAATGCTGGAAGAGACCATTTTCCGGCCGACGTGATACTTACAGAGACCACGGGACGCCAGGCGGGGAATATAGGGGTCGTGCATTACGTGCTGATCGCGAAACGCGAGTGGGAAAAGGCTGTGGCCGAAAAAAAGACAGATCCCGAAAAATACAAGGCGCTTGCTCGCGCCGAATGGGGAATTCGTTTTGTGCATGATCTTGTGCGTGATCGCATGGCACCGGACAATATTGTTGTAAAGCAAATGAGCGAGGAAAAATTAGTCAGAGGGTTCGGTTATGGCGATCCCGGCTGTGAGGTGATCAATTACTGGTCCGCGGATGAAGTGACCGCCAGTCAGCCTGCGATCGGGTGCAGCAACCCCGAGGTGAAATGGATCGCGCTCTGGGACACCAAGAAGCAGGAACTTCTGGTAGTGCTGGTCAACTGGGGAAGGGAACCGCAGCAGGCGGCGCTCACGGTCAAGCCCCCCGGCAAAACCACGTTTGCCGCGTGGAAGGATGCCGAGAATGGGGGAGATGCTTTGCCAGGAGAACTCAATTTTAAACCGTTTGAAATGAAAATATTGAAAGGAGCGATAAATGGAAACTGAAACGAATGTGAAAAAAGTCAACAATGGCATCTTCATATGCGGAGGGTTTATTCATCGAGGATGGATGAGAGGCGTATTTGTGTTCTCTTTTATCATGCTGGCGTGCACAGTTCGCCTGCATGCCGATGATGCACTCGACAAATTAATGAAAGATAATTGCATCTTCAAGGTGAGTTTTGATAAAGGCGATATAAATGCAGATATCGCCCTCGGCAAGGAGGCAGGAACCGCGAAGGGCGACAATGCCCCGGTATTTCAGGATGGCATTCGCGGGAAAGCGCTGCTCATTAATAAAAAGAGCGCCACCGAGGTCAGTTATTCAAGTAGCAGTAACTTTATACTATCAAAGCCCGGTGCAATTTCATTCTGGGTACAGCCCGTGAAGTGGTTGCGAGGCGACGAACTTCCAGATCTGTTTGGTGGAAAACCGGGGGAGAAAACACAAATCGGGATGGGCTTTTTTCAGACATCAATGCCAAAAGCGTGTTTCGTCATTAAGCGGCAAACAACGTGGGATATAAATAGAGACAAAAGTGATCGCTTGCTTGTTTATTCCGCCGCTTTTAACGGGATTCGCGACATCCGGCTCTGGTATACAAATATGATATGGGGCGAAGGCGAGTGGCATCACCTGACGCTTACTTGGAGCCGTCAGGATATTGTGCTTTACATAGATGGCAAGCGTGTGGGACATACGGCGATCGAAAAGCCGATGGAAATTACGCCTGATATGTTTACCCTGGGCAGTCAATATGGATGCTCCATACTGCTGGATGAATTTTGCATTTTCTCCAAGCAGCTATCGGATGAGGATGTAAAACTTGTATACGACAATAAGTAAGAAAAAGAGATAGGCGACAATGGGAAATGTGGAAAAAAGTCCGGAAGAAAAGAGCATGGAACTCTATCCCTCAAAGGACGGCATGCATCCGGCAACTATAATCTTTGCTCCGGAAGCTGAAGCCACATACGGCATACATGCCCGCCAATGGCAGGGAATCCCGGGAATAGAACGCGCCGCCAATGGTCGTCTTTGGGCGACCTGGTACTCGGGAATCGACGGTGAAGGTCCGGGAAATTATGTCGTTCTCGCGACGTGTCCGCCAGAGGGTGGAAACTGGTTCGAACCCGTGCTCGTCATCGACCCCGGCCGTGGTCGCCGCGCGTTTGATCCGTGTCTCTGGCATGACCCGCAAGGGCGGCTGTGCCTCTTCTGGGCGCAAAGCGGCGATGACACATACTATGATGGCCGGGCCGGGGTCTGGATGCTGCGCGCCGAGGCATGCACCAGCAACGGTGAAACCCCGCTGTGGACTGGGTTGACACGAATTTTCCATGGCGTTATGATGAACAAGCCAATGGTGCTGTCAACCGGCGAATGGCTCCTTCCTGTGGCAGTGTGGGATGGCGCCGGTGGACGCGCCAAGGATGATGTGAAGCACTATATCGGCAGCGGTGTTGTGGCCAGTACAGATGGTGGTGCGACATGGGAATGGCGCGGTGCGGCGAAAGACGTGCCATGCAAGAGTGCCGACGAACACATGTTAATTGAGCGACGCGATGGCAGTCTTTGGATGTTGATCCGCACCAATTACGGCATAGCGCAGTCTGAATCACGAGATGGTGGCCGTACATGGAGCCGCGGGCGTGCAACGGAGATCGAGGGTCCAAATTCTCGCTTCTTCATCCGCCGTTTGGAATCGGGGCGCCTTCTTCTCGTGAATCATTATGGATACATCGGAAACGGATCCGCTGGACGATCGCACCTGACTGCGCTTTTGTCCGAGGATGATGGCAGGACGTGGAAGGGAGGACTACTGCTGGATGAGCGGCGATGCGTCAGTTATCCGGATGGCGTGGAAGCGCCGGATGGGACAATTTACATTACTGAAGTTTTCCTGAAAATTGAAATTTTAGTTCATGAAGCCCAGCGGAAAATTGATGAGCAGACGAATTTAACGGCGGGGATGAGTCCTTCGGGGCATCCCCCCTGTAAAATGGACTCCCCGGCAAGCTCGCCGGAGATTTTCCGTCTGATGTCGGCGAATGCAAAAGCCCCGGTGCGTTTGCCCGG
>CAIPAT010000006.1 GCA_903863035.1 uncultured Lentisphaeria bacterium | reverse complement strand
GCGGGATTGGTCGCCAAAGGCGAAAGGCATAAAGCCGCTGCGGAGAGCGGCGTTCCCGGGTTCAACTTCATTACCTACATGCTCCCGCGCCTTCGGGATGAAGTTTATTTGTTCTTTTTCGTGTCCTGCTAACTCTCAGGTTAGTCCCGCGACTGCGGGATGCTTTTCGTGGTTAAAGTGTATTTAATTGTTTCTTTTGGTTGCGGCTATGCCGCGCTAAGTTTGCCGGTTCGTTACATACCTTCAGGTATGCGCCTTACCGGCAATTCCCAAAATCATTTCGGGATATTTCGCGGGACTTGTCAAGTTTATTTCTTGACAGCTCCTGCGGAACTCCAAATTTTATTATTACTCACCGGACTAAAATCCGGCGCTACAATATGTATTGCTCCGCCGGAGCTTGTTTTGACTGTTTTACTTTATTTTATCAGAGCGTTATGATATGAAAGTGTCAACTACCTTTTGAAGACACCGGGAAAAGGGCAAAAAAAAAGCCCAGGGGGGCCCGGGCTAAAAAACTTGCGTTTTTAAATGGTTCTTTGTCAGGCGCTTAGTGCCTGAATTTGTTCCTTATTTTTTGTCTTTGTCGAGATAGTACTGTTCGAATCCGAATTCATTTTTGACGCCAGCCTCGGCAGTGTTCTTGTTTACCGCCAGCAGATCTTCGCTGACCGGACTCTTGACCGGGGAATCCGTATCTTTGGTACGGCATTCGATAACCAGCACCAGCTGCGCTTTCTTGGTGGACTCGGACTCTGTGGAGAAGAGGTAACCAAGGAACGGGAGGTCTTTCAGGAACGGAACGCCGGTAACGCCGCGAACGACGTTCTTCTTTTCCAGTCCGCCGATGACGAACCTTCCGCCTTTATTGCTCAGCATGACTTTGGTATTGACCGTGCTGTCCCTGGTGATACGCGGAGTTCCATTGGAATTCCAGCCGACCAGGCTGTCATTCAGCATATTGATCGAGATCATGCTGGACTCTTCGCAGATAACCGGAGCCATAGTCATGGAGAACCCGTAACCAACCACGGCGGGATTGGTGACAACTTTGGTGTCTTTGAAGGTTACCATATCAATCGCGCTGCTCCAGTCAGTCACCGGCACCCATTCGCGGGACGGCACAGGCACTGCCAGCGTAGGCGCCGGAGTGACAGCCTGTTCCAGTGAAAATGCGAAGGCCTGCACGGTTGTTCCGATACTGCCGCCGCCCTTGGCGAACCGTCCGGGCCCGGAGGCTACGCGCAGCGAGTAGGCAGTTACGGTACTGCCCTGGATTCTTGACACTGTGACCTGTCCGCTGAAATTGGCGGTGAAGTCAATCGGAGTGCCGGAGCTGTCGTTTGCCACAATCCGGTATCCGCCTTCAGTGGCGGCCGGAGCGGCGGTGGAGCTGACAAAGAAATCGCCGGAGGGGAACATGCAGCCGGAGATGATGGTTTTATCCGGAATCTTGTCGCCGTCTTCAAAGTTATAGATATTCGTCCGCGACTCGATCTTGCCTGTAGTCTGGCTCATGACCAGCATTTCGCCTGTAGTGACCACGCTGCCTTTGCCGGTGGATACCAGGAAATCCAGATACCGGGTATTCCATTTCGGGTTGAAATTGACATACTTGGTGTTGCTGGAGCCGTTCTTGCTGACGCCGCCGTCCCAGGTGGCGCTCCAGTTGTCGCGGATGCGGGCTCCGGTTGCGAAGATGTCGGAACCGGCATTGTTCTTCCACGCCTGAAAATCGGCGCCGATTTTGGCATCGTTTTCAGCATAGATTTCGTACACGTTGTACTTTATTTCAACTTCATAAGTCGGCGTGTCATACAGCTTGAGCATCTTTTCGATGTTCTTCTGTCCGTAGCGCGGAATATACATGAACAAGCAGTTCAGCCCGGTATCATAATCAATATGGTCCATACCGCGCTGTAATTCGACGTCATCACCTTCAATGTTCGCGCCGACGTTCTTGACCAGCCGCGCCAGATCCCGCGAAGTCCAGTATTTCGGGAAATAGACGAAGGTGGTCTGTCCTGACGAAGAGGTGACTGACGGCTTGTCCAGCGCCTCCACGATCTCGTCAATGCTCATTCCATTGTCATGGCTTTTGAAACGGTATTCTTCCGCGGAGACAATCAGCACGCCTTTGCCGTTATTGTATTTGATACATTCAACCGTGGTATTGTTCTCCTTGACGCGGTTGGCCATTACGGCATTGCGGACGAACGGCCTGATCTCATACGGATCAGCATTCTTCAATACATACGTTTTGGTGACTACATAAGGGTCGTTGTTGTCCCGGATGAAGTGGAACTGGTCGGTATCCCGGTCCAGGTTCATCAGGATGTTCGCCTGCACCTGGGTTTTTTCGTATGGCGAAGTCGGATTGACGTTTTTGCTTCTGACCTGTGCGGACGCGGGGCCGTTTGCAGAATAGTTTCTGCCCATTGCCTGCTGAGCCGATAGCTCCGGGCAAAACAACAATCCGGTTGCGGCTGTTGTCAGTAGATATAATATTCTTCGATTCATTTTGATTTACTCCTTTTTAGTCTTTTTCAGTTATTTAGTTGCCGGAACAGCAGGTGCAGCTGCTACTGGAACTGCCGGTGCCGCCGGAGCTGCCGGAGTTGCCGGAGTTACTGCTGCTGCCGGTGCTGTCGCTGCAGTCGTCGCTGTCTTCAGCATATCCTGCGTTAACAACTGACCTGCCCAGCCTGCGAGTTCGGAATCCGGATTAATCCAGTCCGCCTTGACAGTGACAAAGTAATAACTGCTGTTTTTGATTTTTGTAGTTGTGCCAAACAGATATTTCAATATCGGAATTGAGGAAAGGAACGGCATGCCGATGGTCTGCTCCGTTTCGTAATCCTTCTTCCAGGTCGCCAGCAGACGTTCATTGCCTACCGCCAGCGTAAGATTCGACGAAGCATTCATGGTCTGATAGAGCTCCTGTCCGAAATTATTGCGCTCCACCGGATCGGCTTTGGTAACGAAATAATTGAACATGATCGTACCTTCAACGGTGGACACTTTCTCTTCGTCATAGCGGCGGTCGTCCGGCGATTCGAACACCGTATTGCCTGCACCCTTGAAACAGATTACCGGCTGGTTGATCGTCAACTCAAAAATTGACGGAGAACTCGGAATCACGTTTGTCTGGTCGTTTTCCGGATTCTTCAGGATGTTCTGGAAATCCGGCGAGAACTTGATGTTATATGAATTGTCGAAATCATTCACCATCGTCAAGCTGCCGGAATCGGCAATCCGGGCCTTGCCGCCCTGCGCCAGCACCCGGACAAAACTCATGTCGAACTGCGGCGCGAACAGAAATCCGCCCCATGCCCAGTTGGATTTGCTCATGATGTCAACGCCCTTAAATGCCGCGGACTTGACAATATTATCCCAGCCGGAAAGATTCATTGATTCCATTCCCGCACCGAAGATATCCAGTCCCGGACCGTTCTTCCATGCCACATAGTTAATCCCGATATCCGTAAGATCACTGTCGCGGACTTCATACACCCGCATCTTCAGCTGCACCTGCGGAACCGGACGATCCAGTTCATTAATCCAGCGCATCACCTGATCACCGTCTGATTTCGAAGACTTCCAGTACAGCATGGAAACGCTCTCGTCCAGAAACACGCTGCTGTTACCCGGCAGAATGTTATTGCGGAGAATTTTCAGCATTTCCGGGGTCGCGCGGTTTTTGGGATAATATCCGAAACGGCTGATCCCAGTGCCTTCAACCACCGAACCGGAGCTGTCTTTGACGCCGGGGATGTCGATTTTGGTTATCATGTCATCCACATAAGGCATCATGTCCACGCTCGTGCTGACTACCAGAATCTCTTTGCCGGCGGCTTTAAAATCCAGCCGCTGCACGTTGGAGTCTATGTTGTAACGTTTGACCGCACCTTCAACAAACGGCGCGATGTCACATGATCTGGTGTGTTTCAACTCATAGGCTTTTGAAACCATATACGACTGGGCGTCATCCTGGTTCAAACGAAGTTTCTTAACTTTTTCCGCATGTACGTTGAAGGATGATATTCCTATCAGCAGTAACAATGCCGAAATATATATTTTTCTCATACTTTCCCCTTTAACTTTATTTATTAGTATCAACTTCTTATAATTTAATCATCTTGTAATTAACAGTTTAAATCCGGGATACATATGCTCCCGCCTGCTTTTTCGTATATGATGCTTTTCCCAGGCATCAAATACAGTCAGACTGTATTGTGTTTTTGTTGTCGCATCATAATATCACCTCATTTAATAATTGATTTTTTTCAAATAAAATTATAAAAGACAAAATTTATATAGCTCTTATTATGCCAATTTTTATATTTAAATTCGTAAGTGTTTTATTATTAATCAAATATATATAATTAACGCTCGCTAGTTACATAAATGTAAGAGTTCATATTATTACATTTGTGTAATTGAAGACCGCTGTTATTACAATTTAGTAATATTTGAGTATGCCCATAACAGAAGTTGACGGGATAAAAAGATTGATTTTTGCAAGGTTGGGAAATATAACGAAGAGCCTCTTGACGGGATATTAGATGAATGAATAACCGTATTTGTTGCTTATGATCAGATGATTTGAATATCCAGTATCCGGCACGGAATATTGGATATTCGTCTTTTCATAGATTTCAGGGTAGACGCAAATAAAAAAGCCCGTCCGGCGAGGACGGGCCATGGAACAGTTTCAGCAGTTTTTCAGCCGATTTTGACCGGTTTGCCAGTGGCGGCGGACTTGTAGATGGCATCCAGCAGTTTCATTACGGTTACGCCCTGTTCAGGGGAAACTACATAAGGAATCTTTTTCACGATGCAATCAACAAAAGTGTAATAACTGCTTTTGCAGGCCGGCACCGGCGGGTGCAGATGCATGTCATACTGGCATCCGGCTTTTTCCTGATAGCATTCGACATGGAACTGATATCCTTCTTCGAGATTGTACTGGAAGATGCCGCCTTTGGTTCCCAGCAGGCGGGTGGACATCTGTTCGCGTTCCTTGATGTTGGCCGCCCATGAAGCTTCGATTTCAAGCGTGGCGCCGTTTTTGAATTTAATCATGCCACAGGCGAGATCTTCGACATCGTAGGTTTTATTCTGTTTTTTAGCAATGGCGGAAGCAATATGGTTGTAGGCGCTGCCCATGACCCATTCCGGTTCCGGGTAGTCCATCAACCAGAGGGCCAGGTCTAGACGGTGAACGCCCAGGTCGATCAGCGGACCGCCGCCGGAAAGCGCTTTGGTGCCGAACCAGCCGCCGAACCCGGGCATGCCGCGCCGGCGGTGCCAGACGGTACGCCCGAAGTAAATGTCGCCGAGTTCGCCGCTTTCAACCAGTTGTTTCATCGCAAATGATTGCGGAGTGAAACGGAACGAGAAGTTGATGCCGAGGCGTTTTTTGGTGCGTTTGGCGACGGCGAGCATTTCTTCCGCTTCCGCGGCGTTCATCGCCATCGGTTTTTCGCAGAGGACGTGCGCTCCGGACTCGAGCGCGGCAATAGTCAGCGGTTTATGGAATTTATTGGGAACGGCGATACTGACGACATCGAGTTTTTCCTTCTTGAACATTTCCAGCGCATCGGTGTAATATTTGGCGATACCCTGCTCTTTGGCTGCTTTTTCCAGACGTGTCTTATCGACATCGGCGATGGCGACTACTTCGGCGTCCGGGTGTTCTTTATAACCATTGATATGGGCCTGGCCCATGCCCAGGCCGACAACTCCGATTCTAAGTTTTTTCATATTTGCAAACCTTTATTTTTTAGTGTTGCCATCAACGTCCTGAACTATTCCGGCACTGACAGTATGCGGATTAGGCGTTCTGATTGCTTCCAGCGGTTTGGCGTTAGGCGCGGTATGTTCCTGGTAAATCAGCGGTTTGGCCCAGCGTACAGCGTTGCCGATTACTTTCAGCACATTTTTGTCATAGTAAGTCGGATAGGTTTCATGACCGGGGCTGAAATAGAATACTTTGCCGTGGCCGCGTTCAAATGCGACGCCGCTGCGGAAAACTTCACCGCCTTCAAACCAGGAGATGAAGATGATTTTGCCATCCTGCGGGATGTCAAAACGTTCGCCGTACATTTCTTCATTCTTCAGTTCAAAGTATTCGCCGATGCCCTGGGCGATCGGATGGGACGGCTCAATGTTCCAGAGGCGCATTTTTTCGCCGACTTCGCGCCATTTCAGCGAACAGTTGGTACCCATTACCGCTTTGAAGATCTTGGAGAAGTGACCGGAATGGAGAACGATCAGTCCCATGCCTTCGAGGACGCGTTTATGGACGCGCTTGACGATTTCGTCTTTGACGTCACCGTGGTGGCAATGTCCCCACCAGAGCAGAACATCGGTGCTGTTGACCACTTCTTCAGTCAAACCGTGTTCCGGATCATCAAGAGAGGCCAGGCGGATATTCAGATCGTCAGCGCTGATGCCGTCGGCGATGGCTTTGTGCATACCTTGCGGATACAGTTTCTTGACGATTTCATTCGATTTCTCGTGGCGGAATTCGTTCCAGATCGTTACATTAATTTGCTTCGACATGATATTCATGACTCCTTAATATGAGTTAAAAAGATTCAATGTGATTAATAATAGATGCTGGTTTTAAACAAGTCAACAGAGAATGTGTATACAAAATGTGATATAAATATCCATGTTGTGAGCAGGTTGGAAACACGCTCGGGCATGGCGGTGTCAGGGCATATAACTTGCAAAAATCCGGCGGAAATATTCTTCGCTGCCGTAGCCGCAGATGCGGCATACAGCTTCAATCTGCACGCCTGATTTGTACAGGGTAAGTGCGTGTTTCAGTCTTACTGAATCAAGATATTCTTTAACGCCGCAGCCGTAAGCCTGTTTAAATGTCCGGAAGAGTGTGGTCCGGTTGACCTTGAACGCTTCCGCCAGTTCTTCCACGGTAGGATACCCGAACTGCGCCAGATCAATCTGATCCTTGATCTGTTCTGCCAGATTGCGTTTGCCCTGCGGTTTGCGGCTGAGCATGGACAATATCTGCCAGGCGGCTGCTACCGGAAGTAAAGGTGAATATTGCTTACTGGAAAAAGATTTTTCGAGAGCGGCGAACAAGGCAAACAGTTCCGGATTCACTGATTTTAAAAAAGGCTTTTTGGGTGTGAGCCCCGCCTGCTCAAGCAGCAAATCAAGATTATTGCCGTCAAAGTGGAGCCAGTAATACCGCCATGGCGTTTCCGGATAGTCGTGATAATAAATTTGCATACCCGGGAAAAACATGAAAATATCGCCCGCCCCGGCTTGATAACTCTTCCCGTCACAGACAAATTCCCCAAGCCCGGAAACGATGAAATGTAATGCATGGCTGCGCGGGATTTGTTCGTGTTCAAAATTGCCGCGGCTTTCAAATGAGCTGAATAATTTCAGTCTGAATTCATGCTGTAATGACGGCATGGCCGGAGCTTTTAATGTTGTCGTGCGATTGATGAAGTTGTTATTCTGACGAAACATTTAATACCTGTAATTGCAACATTTTATCATTGACTCATGTATTAAATATAGTTATATTCTTATTAACATGCAACATTAAATGTAAAAAATATGGAGACAGCGACAATGGATATCATGCCGATCAAGAATATTGATGACTGGGAAATGCGCTTGAAACGTCAGGATGCCTGCTGGAACTGCGAAATTATTGACCGTCCGGTGGTTTGCATGTCTATCGGCGACCCGGCATTCAGGTATCCGGAAAGTAAGCATGCCACTGCGGCGGAGTATTGGCTGGACGTGGAATATCAGGCTGAACGGCGGCTGTCGGCGATACGGGCAACTAAATATTACGGTGATGCTTTGCCGCAGACTCATCCCAATGTCGGTCCGGATTTTTTTGCCGCGTGTTTCGGCGGCAAAATTGTGTTTGAAGAACAATCCACCTCATATATTGTGCCATTCGTAAAAGATTATGCCGAACTTGATTCCATGCGGTTTGATTATCAATCTGAATGTTTCAAAACCATGGAGAAAATGTATGACGCGCTGATTGCGATGAATGACGGCGATTGCTATATCGGCTGGCCGGATATTCATCCGGGAGGAGACTGTCTGGCCGGCTTGAGAGGATCAGAGGTTTTGTGCATGGACTTGTACGATTATCCCGATCAGGTTAAGAAAAATGTCAAGATGGTCACCGGCGAGCTTAAAAAACTGCTGGAATTTTATTTCAAAAAACTTGGAGCTCTTAAATACGCGACTACCGGCTGGCCGGGGATTGTCTCTTCGAAACGCTGGGCTGTGCCAAGTTGCGATTTTGCATATATGATTTCCACGGATAACTTCAATGAATTTTTTCTGGAAGGCATCCGGGAAGAGTGCAGTTTAACTGAAGCCAGTATTTTTCATTTGGACGGCAAAGGTTCATTAAAGCATCTTGATGCGTTGCTTGAGATTGAAAAGCTCAATGCCATTCAATGGGTTTACGGGGCAGGGCATGGGCGCGCATCCGACTGGATTCCGGTTTACCAGAAAGTTCAGGCAGCCGGTAAAGGAGTGCAAATTAATATAGACCTTGACGAACTGGGCACGATCATGCAGAATCTGCGTCCGGAAGGCGTGTTTCTCACTGTCCGTATTAGTGACAAAGAGACGGCCAATGCCGTAATCCGCAGAGTTTCCAAGTGGAAATAAATTCTGCTGTTGGCTGAAAAGATAAATTGATGTATCTTAATCATCCTGTGTATTTTTACCAATAAACCGGATGATTTATGACTTTGACTCATGGTGAAATATTAAAACTGCTGCGGCAACCCGGGACTGCATTATGCCGCCTGCCGGGTGAGATACCGGAATACGGGATATTCTCCAATCCGGTTAAAATCTTGACTGCAAGTTGCGCTGATGAGGTTGTGCCGCTGCTGGCGGAACTGGAAGATGCGCTGACGGCTGGATATTTTGCCGCCGGTTTTATCGCCTACGAAGCCGCCCCTGCATTTGATCATGCGTTCAAGATGCTGCTGTCTGATTTTCCCGCAGCTTGTGTTGCTGTTTATACGGAAGCCTCTCAACGGTTTTTCGTGTTTCCTGATAATGAGGGCGAACCTTGTTTTCTTGATTTTGAGCCGGAAATCAGCCATGATATATATTGCGGGGTTTTGGAAAGGATTGCACAGGATATTGTCGAGGGCAACATTTACCAGGCTAATTTTACTTTCAGGAATTACGCTCCGGCGGCAGCCGACCCGGAAAGGCTTTTTCTTGATCTGGTCAAACGCCATCCGGTGCCGTATCCGGCGTTTTTTAATGCCGGTGAGTTTAAAATACTTTCCATTTCGCCTGAACTTTTTCTGGATAAATCCGGACGGAGGATTAAGAGCAGCCCGATGAAAGGCACCGCCAAACGATATCCGGGCGCAACCGCAGACAAGGCTGCGGCCGAATGGCTGGCGGCAGATCCTAAAAATATGGCGGAAAACCTGATGATCGTGGATATGGTCAGGAATGATTTCGGACGGTTCTGCATCCCCGATTCAATCCGGGTGGAACCTCTGTTCCGGGTGGATACCTATCATACCGTGCATCAGATGATCAGTACCGTGTGTGGCGAGGCGTGCGATGGCAAAAGTCTGCACGATATACTACAGGCGACATTTCCTCCGGCCTCGATTACCGGGGCGCCGAAAATCAGCGCGGTAAATATCATCAGTCGCGAAGAGCAAAGTCCGCGCAAGGTTTATACCGGGGCTATGGGATGTTTCATGCCTGACGGCGATTTTTGCCTGAATGTAGCAATCCGGACACTGATCTGTTCTGCCGGCAGTACTGAACTGGGGATCGGCAGCGGGATTGTTTATGATTCCAAGTCTGAATCAGAATGGCAGGAAGCGCTGTTGAAAAGCCATTTCATAAATTATTCAATTCCGGAATTTCAGGTTCTGGAAACCATGCTCCGGGAGAAATGCGGCGGAATAAAATATCTGTTCGAACATCTGGCCAGGGCTGAATCAACCCAGCGCTATTTCGGACGGCAATGGAACCGTTCCGGGGTTGATAACGTGCTGACGACGGTCAATGTGCAGGCGGGCCGGCTGGCCAGGCTCCGGCTGCTGATATCGCCGGATGGCTCCGCCAGTGCGGAGGTTCATCCGGCGACAGCAGCGGGATGGGATAAAACTTCGTTGCGGGTGCTGGTGGCTAAGGAAAGAGTTGCCAGTAGTGATGTTTTCCTGTATCATAAAACTACTAATCGCGATTTCTACAATCGTCATTTTCACAGCGCTCACGAAAAAGGGTTCGATGAAATAATATTTTTCAACGAGCTGGGCGAATTGACCGAAGGCGCGATATCGAATATTTTTTTGCGTCAAGGCGGTCAATGGTTCACGCCACTGCCGGCCAGTGGTCTGCTGGCCGGAATATGGCGTGAAAAAATGTTGCAGGAATTGAATGCCGTTGAAAAAGTACTGCATCACGAAGATTTGAAAAATGCCGATGAAATAATTTTGGGTAATTCTGTTCGCGGAAAATGTATTGTCGGAGAAATTGTATATCAATAATTCATAATTCAATTTTGATTTATGAGTTTATCTCAATATAGTAATCTTGCAGATTTACTTGAAAATCATGAAGGAGATATGATGGTTGAAGGCATGAGAAAACTTACACCGGACGAGGAAATAGAATTTTACAAAGAGATTATCGCCGATCCGCAGAAAGAAAAGATGCTCAACAATGTTCGCGACTCGTTCCATGTGCTGTACAGCCGGTCGCAACTGCTGTTAAGTCTGATTACGATCTGTTTGACGATTACCGGGTTTTCCGGGCCTAAAATCGCGGAAGCTAACATGACTTCCAGAATATTGATTATAAACGGATTGTTTTTTGTGCTGCTTTCCGCGGTTATTCTGTTATCCGGACCGCTGTTTATCAAATGGGTTCACTGCTTTAAAGCGGATACATTCGAAGAAACGATCAAAGCGTTAATTCACCGGCGGGATATTCGCACCAGAAAGTACGAAATAGCCGTCTATATGCTGGTTATCGGCCTGACCGCGTATGTCGGCAGCGTGATAAGCTATATGCTGAATATTTAGCGCGGAGTTCAAAAAGTTATTTTTGCGCCGCCGCAGCCAGACGCTCCGCCATCATCGCAAACCCCTTATCGTTGGGATGTACCGCCACCTTGTCGAAATATTTTTCATCATGATCAATCAGCGCCGGGCCTTCGACAAGCCGTATGTTTGCATCGCTGCCTGCCGCGACAATCTCCCTGAGCGCTTTGCGGTATTCCTCCAGATCGATGGTCGCGCTTTTCGGTTTCCATGACGCCGGCACCCAGAGCGGAGTTATGACGATAAGCGGAACGGAAGGCTGCTGTTTTCTGAGATTCCTGATGAATCCTTCCATATTTGCCTTGAATGATGCGACGGGACGTCCGCCCTGCCAGTCATTCACGCCGATGAGAATGCTTACCACATCGCCGTTTTGTGATGCGATGAGTGTGCCGTCATCCGCCGACGAGCCGCGCCCGCCTATTCCCATATTTACGATCTGCCAGTTCATTTTCTGTGCAAAGATGAATGCGTAGCTGCCGGTTATTTCGCTTGCGGTAAAACCGTGCGTGATCGAATCGCCATATGCGATAAGCCGTTTCGCCGGACGCGGCGCGGGTGTTTCAAAACGTGCATTGTCGCCGGCAGTTATGCCGAGTACGTCGACAGAATCCCCGTAGGGCAGTATAATATCATAATCATGCATGCCCGGCGTGCGCGGGACAACCGGTACGATGAGTGTCTCAGGAGTGCGCAATGTTTTCCTCTGGACGCTTGTGAATCGCCACGCGTTATCGCTTTTACCGTCAATAAAGTATCGTCCGCCGGGATTGCGCGCCGATGTTGAAATATGTTTCTCATTGTAGTACAGATGCACGGTGAGCGACGACGCATCGGTACGGAAACGAAATCGTGCGCCTGGATTGTCCCACTGATACCCCTTGCCGCCGGAATCAGCAATGCGGTCAAATCGCGCCATTTTCTTTCCCGCTGAAACCGGGGAGTCGATGAACGTGATGCGTGCAAAATCGGAGAACGCAAGGCGTGTGTCGTCCGCCGGGATGAACGTGTTTGCAGAGGCCGCGGTGCATAGTAACATGGACAATAGAATTTGCAGTTTCATAAGATACCTCGTTAATGTCTTTATTTTATACTCTATAAGGTTGAAAATTTAAAATAGATTGCGAAGATTTTGAGAATTGGTTCGTATTCTGAGAGGCCTTCGATACCCGGG
>CAIPAT010000005.1 GCA_903863035.1 uncultured Lentisphaeria bacterium | reverse complement strand
TGGTTCTGCACACGGGAGTCTCCCGCGAATGCGGGATCCAAAATGGGGAAGCCCGCAGTTGCGGGAATGGAAAGTCATGAAAGCAGAATGCAGAACGGGTGTCCAGATTGTCCAAAATGTAAATGGTGACTGGTGAATGGTAACTGGTGAATAGCAGAAACAAATGGAAACGGTTCTGCACACGGGTGTCTCCCGCGAATGCGGGATCCAAAATGGGGTAGCCCGCGGCTGCGGGATGTCTCTGTGGTAAAAAAGGATCCGGTGAATTGTTTTTGGTTTCCTTTCCTTGAGGTTGAGTGTTGAATAATAGCGTCTTAATGCTATTTTAACAGTTCAGCCTGAATAATTCATAATTTTATGGTGAAATACTGCAATCTGTTCAAAGTAAAGTCTTTGCCGATGTCCTCGCCGTAGTTGCACTACGACTGCGGCATCGTTAAAATCTTTCTTTTTGAGCATATTTTCGTCTTTCATCCATTTTTCATGAATAATCCACTTTAGTTTTTTCAGGCTTCCGGCGGGGATATTTGTACATCCGCCCGTATAAAATAAAAGCTGTATGCAAAGGCTGAACGGATAATGAAAATATCGGTAATCACGCCCGTTTACAACGGGGAAAAATACATCCGCCGCACCGTCGAAAGCATTCTTTCGCAAAAAGGCGATTTTGAACTGGAATATATTGTCTGCGACGGAAAATCCACCGACGGCACCCTGAAAATCCTGGAAGAATACAAAGACCGCTGCACGATTGTCTCGCGCAAAGACGGTTCGCCGCAGGCGGCGATCAATTCCGGCATGGAAATGGCCACCGGCGAGATCGGCTGCTGGCTGAACGCCGACGATATTTTCGAACCGGGGACATTGCAGACCGTGACGGAAACTTTCCGCAAACATCCGGACTGCCAGTGGCTTTACGGTCGCTGCCGGATCATTGATGAGCATGACCGGGAAATCCGGAAACCGATCACTTTATACAAAAATCTGCTGGGTTACTTTTACAGCCGCAATGTGCTGCTCTGCGAAAACTTCATCAATCAGCCCAGCACTTTCTGGAAAATAGATTTATGGCGGCGGGTTGACCATTTAAACAGCAAATATAAAGCCGCCTGGGATTACGAACTGTGGATGAACATGGCAAACAAAGCCGGGCCGGTACATGTGCGGAAGCTGCTGGCCAGCTTCAGACGCCATTCCGAATCCATCAGCCAGAACAATTTCGATAAACAATTTGATGAGGAACTTGAGATTGCCAGGAAATACGGCAACCCCGTCACCGCTTTTCTGCATTGGATTAACGCGCGCAAAATCGTGTGGATCTATAAACTGCTCGCCATTTTCGCAGACCGCAATAAGAAATCATAAGCCGGAAACAGCATGAAATGTCTTATTAAAAATCTGAGCCGCAAACTGTATGTAAATTATTATTTGCTGCTCAAGAAAACCCATATTGCCGTTTTAATCCTGCTGCTGTCAGCACCGATACTGCTGACCGGGGTATTCACCTCACCCCGTTTTAACGACGGCATCTGGCATCTGAAGCTGGTGCGGGCGTGGTGCGAGTACGGCGGCAGACCGCTGGAGCTGACCAGCAAAAACAATTTTGCCATCCAGCCGGAGGAAAGCCCGCTGTGGTACTTCCTCACGTCCTCCCTGTGCAACCTCACCGGCGGTTACGATTACCGGACAGTGCAAGTGTTTCAAGCGGCGCTGGCCGGCATCCTGCTGTGGCTGGTCTTCGTCCTCGCCCGGATGCTCTGCGGCAGTTTCAAAGCCAAAACGGCTGTGCTGCTGACCGGAATAACGCCGATTCTGCCGGTTTGCGCAATTCTCTGTTATATTGACCTGCTGTGTGCCTGTTTCATCCTGCTGACCATCATACTGCTGTATAAAAAACAGTACTTATGGACGGCGCTGACCGCCGCCGGCATGTGGTATTCCAAGCGCACCGGCATGGTGCTGATCCCGATGTATTTCCTGATTCTCACGACGCTGTGCGCCATGCGATACAAAAAAAACATTGCCCGGTCCGCGCTGACCGTCGCCGGCTGCCTGCTGATATTCCTGGCGCTGATCGGCTGGGACGTATGGTTCAGGGGCAAAAATTTCGGCAGCGACGACATGATTGTGCGCAATCTGGCCAAGATTGCGGCGGCGGCAGGCATCAGCGTCCCGTTGAAGGCTCCACCGCTCCCGCCCCCCGGCGAAGGGTTTGAAATCAAAGTTAAAGCCAATCCGGCGGCGGGGATTCCGGAGCTTTCCGGCTTTGAATATGTAGCCAACAACCGCCCGGCCTCGGATATTCCGCTGCCGAATTTCCTGCAATGGTTCGGATTCGGCATCCCGCTGCTGATCCTGCTGGCGCTGAGCCAGCTCCACGGAACACGGGAACATCTGTCCGGGCTATGGCGCAAATATTGGATACTATTGCTGATGGGCGGATTTTTCTTTCTGCTGTGGTTACTTTTCGCCCGGCGCTACGGACGCTACCTGGTGATCGCCTTTCCCGTGCTGGTCATTATGTTCAGCGGACTATGCAACTTCAGGCATGCCAGAACGGTGTTCTGTCTGATAATCGCGATTGCGCTCATTCAATACGCCGCCGCCATCGGTTATACGCTGCAAAGCCGTCAATTGGAGTCAACCGGAACTACTGAGGTGCTGGATTACCTGAAACAGCAGCCAAAGGATGAAAGAGTTTTCTGGGAGGAGTGGGAACTGGCGTCCTACTATATCCCCGGAATCAACGCCACCTGGACGCATGAAGTTTTCAGCAATAACGCGATAGTGCAGAACATGTATGCCAACCATATTGCCACGGTGGTGGTGGCAAAGCGCTTCAATTACAAGTACAAAGGCGGAATTTACGACAAAGGCTGGCCGCTGGACCGGCTTGAATTTTTCGCACAATCTCCTGAAGTCGGGAAAGTAATTGAGAATCAGCAATATATAGTGTATAAACTGAAAAAAACACCAACCGCGGGTGGCGGCAAAAAATGAATTTGAAGGATTTCTTTTTAAAACAAATACTGCCGGTCAAAATTCTGACCTTTGCCATTCCGGCAATGGTACTGATCGGCATCCTCTATGTGGGATTTTCCAGTTCCTGTCCGATGATCGGCGATGAGACCGCGCACTATTACCAGCTGGTCAATCAGAGCGGCAAACTGCCGGACATCTCTTTCGGCTGGTCGCTAGTCACAGATTACGGCAAGGAGCGTTCCGGCATCGGCCCTCATGTGATCGGCTGGCATTATCTGGGCGCGGTTTTCTATAAAATGGCGCCGGGTTTCATGACGGTGCAGTTCTATCATCTGCTCTTTTTCTGTCTGCTGATAGTATTCAGTTTCCTGACGGCAAAGCATTTATTCAACTCGCCGGAAGTAACGTGCAACACGCTGCTGCTGGTCTCCACCCTGCCCGCAGTCATTCTCTTCAGTACCGCGTTCTATCAGGATCTGCCGGCGACCGCACTGGTCGTGACCGCTTTTTATCTGCTGTTCAAGCGGCAGTATCTGCCGGGAATCCTGCTGGCGGCGATCACCTTCTTTTTCAAAGAGAACTCCGTTCTGATGCTGCCGGGAATGTGTCTGCTGATATTCCTCCAGGAACGCCGGAAGCCGTTAAAATGCTCGGTCTGGATCATGACCGCTGTTTTTCTGGTATTGACCTGCATTCTCATCTTTGACGTGGCGGTTTTCAAGTATTTTGACGGCAAATGCCACAATATTCTGGTGGACAAAATGCTGGATATTCTGCGCGGCTTTAACATCATTGAAGACACCCGGCCGCCAGTGCCGGTGTCAACTGAAGCGCTGCCGCCGATTGCCTATCCAGGCGATCTGCGGATTCCGGCAAACTGGATCATCTACCTCGGCGGCGCAATCTGGCTTGCCGCGGGCGCATCGGTATTCGGCTTCTGGCGGGAGATCAAAGGCAGAAGGTTTGACCAGCCCGCGCTCATCTGTGCAGTTATCGGTTTAAGCTATCTGATACCGTCATATATCATCGGACGGAACACCCCGGATGTCCGCTACTTTCTGCCGGGCATCCCGTTTCTGATTTTCGCTATTTCATACTGGATGGTGAGTTTCAAAGAATACCGCAAGCTGCTGCTGGTGATTACCGCGGTCGCAATTGTCCAGGCCGGCGCGGTAATTTCTAAAACATACGAACTCCGGACCCTCGGCCCCGACCTGGAACAGGTGATAAAAGCGCTCAATGAGAAAAAGAGCGTTTACGACAATAAGAAATTCAAGATTTTCATGTATGCCGAAAAATGGCGTTTTCTGCCGTATGAACCGTTCTGGAGCATTTCCGTGGATGTCTGGAAAGCCAAAACCGACCGGCAGATTTACGATCTGCTGCGGAATAATAATTTTGCGTTCATCGGCATCGAAAAATCCAAAATCGCGTCGATGGTATCCTCCAATGTGGATATTCGCGTTTATCCCGCAAAATTCGTCGATTTGCTGGCTAATTCAGATCTTTTCAGCAAAGTCTGCGAAAACAAAATATACATTATCTATGAGTTGAAACCGGATGCACAGTAAGATTGCCATATTGAAGGTTTTTTTATGGGGAAGTTTCGTTTCCCTGCTCGGCGCTGTCCTGATCGGCGTCATGAACTATCTGGTCCGCCGCTATCTGGCAAACACGTTTTCCATTGGGGAATACGGTTTCCTGTACGCAGTGTTTTCGCTGCTTACCCTGCTGCTCGCGGTGGTCGATCTGGGCATGACCCAGGCCGGAACGATCCTGATAGCCAAAAACCGGGCTGGCAACCGCCCGCTGCGCGCCAATTCCATCTACAGTTTCATCCTGCTGATCAAAACTTCTTTTGGCACTGCGCTCTTCCTGGTTCTGGCGCTGCTCTCTTCTTTTCTGATGGTTCATTATTACAAATTTCCGGGTGGACAAACGGTCTTTCTCATCGTAGCACTGCTGCTGATTTTCCAGTCAGCGGAAACCGTCTGTATGTCCGCCATGGATTCAGCCAAGGCGTTCGGCCTGAAAAATCTGCTCCAGTCCGCCAAAATTCTGGTGATTTTTCTCGGAATAGTGCTTTTTTCCGCGCAATACGGCTTAATGTTTGCCGCCGGCATGTTTCCGGCCGGCGCTCTGCTGTCATTCATCACCGCATATATTATCCTGTCCAGGAAATTCGGACTGAAAGCAGCACCGGAAATTACGTTCAATCTCAGGACATTCAAGCACACCTGGGATCTGAGCAGATGGATTGCGGTCGGGCTGGTCGGCCTGACTGCTATTTCCAATATGGACTCGATTCTGCTCGCCGGACTCAGCACCCCGGAAAGAGTGGGTATCTATAATATCGCGCTGCCGATAGTCCAGATTGTACAGTCAATCATCATTCTGCCGGTGGTTTTCACGCCGATCGTCGCTGAACTCTGGCAGCACGGCAGAAAAGAGGAAATCGCCAAACTGACCGAGGCAATCACCTCCATCCTGTTCATTCTGCTGTGGCTGGCGCTGATTACAACCCTGCCGCTGGCAAAATTCATCATCACGATCCTGTTCGGCCAGCAATTTACGGAAGCCGGAACGGCACTGACTATTCTATGCGGCGGTACCATCTTTTTCGCCGCCGCCAGTTTTTATGTCAATGCGCTGAATTCCTGCGGAGCCGCCCGTCAGGGGGCCGCCATCATGCTCGTCGGAGCGATGTTTAATATCATCTGCAACGTTCTCCTGATTCCATTATGGAATATCAACGGCGCCGCGACTGCAACAGCGCTGTCCTATCTTTTTATCTGCCTGGCCTTTTACCGGGTGTTGCGCGGCAGGATTCCCATGCACATCCCGATCAAATCTGTTTTGTATATAGCACTTACCGGCATAATAGTTACAGCCGCCTCGGCCTGGCTGTATGTACAGAACTTCGGATTGCCGGAAATGCTTGCCGGAACGCTGCTGCTGGATGCGCTGCTGGCGCTGCTGCTGACTCCGGTATGGCTGAAAATAACCAGGGAACTTATACATTTTTATCAGGATAAAAAGAAAACGGACTGAAATTATGCCATTGCCAATCATCTTCATTCACACAGGTTACAGTTCATATCTGGAGTTCACGCTGCGCCAGGCGAAATTTACTTCGCCGTCCTCTGAAATCATTCTGCTCGGCGATGATGCCAACGTCCGGCTCGGATCGGTCGTCAGACACGTCAACATCCGGCAGTATTTCAAGAGCGCGGCGGAATTTGAAAAGGTCTATCAGCATTTTTCAACCAATCCATATAATTATGAACGATTCTGTCTTCTGCGCTGGCTGGTACTGGAAGAGTTTATGCGCAGTTCCGGCTATCAGGAAGTTTTTGTCTGCGATTCCGATGTGCTGATGTATGCGGATATCAACGACATCAATGCCGGAATGTTCAGCACGAAAGACGCAGGACTGGCGATTTACGGCCCGGAATGTGCATCCGCCGGCATCTCCTACTGGAAACTGCCGGCATTAAGCAAATTCTGCAAACTGCTGCCGACATTTTATACCGACGAGACAAAGCTGAATAAAATCAAAGCACTGTGGGAATACAACCGCGCCAACAACATCCTCGGCGGCTTCAGCGACATGACCGCAGTCACTGAGTTCTATCACAGCTGCGGCCCGGAAAAAATCTGCAATCTGATCGCTGTTTATGAAAATTCAACATTCGATACCCATATCAATATCCCGACCGGCGGCGACGACGAAGTTTACCGCTTCCGCATGGGCAAAAAAGTGTTCAAATGGAAAAGCGGCATACCTTTCTGTTTCAGTGAAACCAGAAAAACTGAAATCCGGTTCAATCTGATTCACTTTCAAGGACCCGCCAAATTCATGACCGCGTTTTACTACTCCGGTCCATGGTTCAAAGGCCGCCTGAAACTGACCGTCCAATACCTTGGTTTAAATACGATGGCGTTCTGGTATAAAACATTAAGAATAAGATACCGCTTCGCCTTCGTCTTCGATTACTTTTTCAAGAAAAATCAGGCTAAACTGACCAAAGATAAATAGGAAAAATCAGCATTCTACTGGCAGGCATTGCAGAGCGATGCCGGAGGGCGGATTAATTTTCCTTCGCGGTTTATGCAGGCCAGCACAACATAGCCGCGGGCCAATATCACCTCGCCGCGCAGGATTTCAGACACCATCTTGATTCTGACGCCTTTAATCTCCTCGACATGGCTTTTAAAAATCAGCAGCTCATCGTAGTGAGCAGGGGCCAGGTATTTGCAATATGCTTCTGAAACCGGCAGAAAAACGCCTTCTTTTTCCAGAGTGCTGTAAGGCAGTCCGGCATCACGCAGCATTTCAGTGCGGCTGCGTTCAAAATATACCAGATAATTAGCATAGTAAACCACTCCCATCTGATCCGTGTCCGCATATGGAACCCGGTACTGCATCTGGTGAATTTTCATTTTATATACCTCAGAATGTGTTCAATCACTTGTTCAATAGACATCCCGCTGGTATCAATCAGAATCGCGTCATCAGCCTTTTTCAGCGGTGCGGTTTTTCGGGTGGAGTCCAGCAGATCACGCTCGGCGATGGCTTTGGCTACGGATTCAACAGTTGCGCCGTCGGGAGCCTCGCCGTCCTGTGCGAGCCGGCGTCTTGCGCGTTCTTCGGGAGTGGCGGTAAGAAAAAATTTATATTGGGCATCAGGAAAAATCACGGTGCCGATATCACGGCCTTCCATAACAATCCGGCCGAGCCTGGCGAATTCGCGCTGCTTATCTATAAGCCACGTCCGGACATTGGGCAGAGCGGCGACCAGGCTGACCAATGACACGACTTCCGGAGATCGGATTTCAGCACCGGGGAATTCGCCGTTGAGCTTGATCTCGTATTGACCGGATGCGGCTTTAACGTAATCCAGTTTTATGTGTTCTAAAACTGGAGATAGTTTTTCTTCGGAACATGCGGCAAGGTTTAGACCTTGTTGAATGGCATAGAACGTAACAGCCCGGTACATATTACCGGTATTGATGTAAGGTACACCAAGCCGTTCGGCGACCAAACCGGCAATGGTGCTTTTTCCGGAGGCCGCCGGGCCGTCAATTGCTATAACATTTACAGCCATAACTTAATAGCCCGGATTATTTTCCGCTGCGGCTTTTGAGACGCCCGTGCTTCAGGAAACCTTCATAATTACGCATGGTCAAATGCGATTCAAGCTGGCTTAAAGTATCAAGCACTACGCCGACCATAATCAGCAAGCTGGTACCGCCGAAGAATTGCGCAACCATAAACGGAACTTTAAAATATTCGGCCAGAATCGTCGGAAAAATAGCCAGTGCCGCCAGAAACAGCGCGCCGCAAAGGGTAATTCTGGTCATGGATGAATCGAGAAAGTCAGCAGTCGGGGTTCCAGGACGGATACCTGGAATATATGCTCCCTGATTCTTCAAATTATCAGCAATCTGAATCGGATTGAACTGATTGGCTACCCAGAAATAGGAGAACGCCAGAATCAAAATGCCGTCCATGCACATGTAGCCAATCGAGCCGTAACGGATGGCATTGGCAATCTCGTGCCACTGTACCCATTGCAGGAGCACACCGGGGATCATCAGGATTGCGCTGGCGAAAATGATCGGCATCACGCCGGAAAAGTTAACCTTCAGCGGCATATAAGTGGTTCCGCCCTGAACCTGGTTGCCGACACTCTTTTTGACCATCTGTATCGGAATACGGCGCTGTCCCTGGGACAGCAGAATGGTCGCAGCGGTAACCAGTCCGAATAACATCAGGAGAATCAGGAGCTGCACGGGTTTGAATGACGTTCCGGCGGAGGTGGACTGATTCCACGCCATTTCAATCAATTGCATAACTGCAGCCGGCAGTCTGGCGATAATGCCGATAGTAATGATAATGGACACTCCGTTGCCAATGCCGCGCGCAGTCACCTGTTCCCCCAGCCATACTTCAAGCATTGTAGCAGAAGTAAGAACGATAACAGTCATGAGGATAAATCCCGCGCCGGAACTGAATACCAGCGGTGATTCCGGAGTTGGAAGACCAACTCTGGACGGATCTATCATAGCCATAGCTGCCATCGTTCCCTGGATCAGACATACTAAAACAGTAAGATAACGGGTATATTGATTGATTTTCTGCCGGCCGACGTCACCCTCGCGCTGGAGTTTTTCCAGCGAAGGAATGACCGGGACCAGCAGCTGCATGATGATCGAAGCGGTAATGTAAGGCATAATCCCGAGAGTCGCAAGCGCAAACTGTTGCAATGCACCTCCGCTGAAGAGGTCAAACATTCCCATCAGCATTCCACCCGCGCTGTCTTTGCTGAAAAGGAGGAAATAGGCTTTGAGCGCTGCCGGATCTACGCCCGGACACGGAATATTGGAGGCAAATCTGACCAGAATGATAATTCCGGCCGTAAAGAGAAGCCTGTTCCTCAATTCCTTAATCTTGATCATATTGAGAAATGCAGAAAACATTTATCACCCGTTATATTATAATTTGGTTTGGTTTCAGACTGTTTCGCAAACCCCGCCAACAGCTTCGATTTTGGCTTTTGCCGCATCGGAAAACTTGTTGGCTTTGATTGTCAGAGCCTTGGATATTTCGCCTCTGGCCAGGATCTTCAATGCCGCATTCGCGTTATTGATCAGACCCATTTGCTTGAGAAGAGCAACATCAACCACCGCATTTGCTTCAAAATTGGCATTCAGAATGTCAAGATTGATTACGGTGTAAAGGATGTGATCCGGGCTCTTGAATCCGCGCTTGGGCAAGCGCCGGAACAGCGGAATCTGACCGCCTTCAAAGTACGGGCGGAAAGTCGAACCGGAACGGGATCTTTGTCCTTTTTCACCGCGTCCGGCAGTACCGCCGGTGCCGGACCCGTCACCGCGCCCGACTCTTTTCCGTGGGCGTCTGGATCCCGGTGTCGGGGAGAGATTGTGTAATTTCATCATCTTAATAGCCTCGATATTATTATTATTATTTCCCGCGTTTAGCAAGAGTATCTGCTCTGGAGGAAAGGCTGGCAATCGCTTTGAAAGTGGCCTTTGCTACATTGACCGAATTGCCCGCGCCGAGCGATTTCGCCAGGACATCACCGATACCGGCGAGACCGAGAATCGCACGCACTGCACCGCCGGCGATGAGGCCGGTACCGGGCGAAGCCGGTTTCAGGAGTACTTTCGCGCCGCTGAATTTGCATTCAACTTCATGCGGAATGGTTGACCCGTTGGTCGGAATCCTGACCAGAGTGCGTCTGGCAATTTCACTGCCTTTGCGGATCGCGTCAGATACTTCATTGGCTTTACCATAGCCGTATCCAACTTGACCTTTACGGTCTCCAACAACGACTAAAGCGCCGAAGCTGAAGTTTCTACCGCCTTTTACGACTTTACTGCAACGATTGATACTGATGACATTTTCATCGAAATCGCCGGCAGCATCATCACTTTTGAAATCTTCTCTCTTTGCCATTTCAGCTCCTAAAACTTTAATCCGTTTTCTCTGGCAGCTTCGGCAATAGCCTTGACCCGCCCGTGATATTTGAATCCGGAACGGTCAAAAACTACGTCTGCGATATTGGCAGCTTTGGCTTTTTCCGCCGCTAATTTTCCGAGAAGTTTAGCGCCTTCGACATTCGGCTTGCCCTGTTGCTCTTTGAACATGGAATCCAGAGTCGAAGTGGCAGCCAGCGTCAAACCGTTAACGTCATCGATGAATTGAACATAGATATTGTTCGTGGTAACGCTGACACAAAATCTCGGACGGTCTGCGGTTCCCGAAATCTTTTTGCGCAAGCGCAAATGACGACGGACCCGCTTATCTTTTTTAGTCTTGAACTTATACATGACTTAAACTCTCCAAAATTAACCGACTGATTTACCTTCTTTAAGAACAATGCGCTCATCAACGTAACGAATGCCTTTGCCCTTGTAGGGTTCCGGTTTCTTGTAACGTCTGATGGTAGCAGCCACTTCACCTACCAATTGTTTGTCGCAACCTTCGATCGCGACCTTGGTATTTTCCGCAACTGTGACTTTTATCCCCTGCGGAACCATGTATTCAATCGGATGCGAAAATCCAAGGTTTAGAACAAGCTTGGAACCGGTGATTTGCGCTTTGTAACCGACGCCGATGATCAGCAGGTCTTTTCTGAAGCCCTTCGTGACGCCAGTGACCATGTTATTGATCAGACTGCGGATTAAACCCTGCAGTGCGCTGGACTGACGGCTGTCATCTTCGCGACCGACGATTACCTGGTCGTTCTGTACCTCGACGGTGATTGTGCGGGGAATCTGGAGCGCAAGCTTTTCCTTGCCCTGCACACTGACAGTTCCCGCGTCGACGGCAACTTTGATTCCTGACGGAATCGGAACTGGTTTTCTTCCTATACGAGACATAATATCAAACCCTCATGCTTAAGTGTTACCAAATATAGCAAAGAATTTCCCCGCCGGTCTGCTCTTTAACTGCAGTTTCTCCGCTAAGGATTCCCTTAGGCGTGGAAAGCACAACAGTGCCGAGACCATTCTTGACTTTCGGGATATCTTTGCTGCCGCAATAACTCCTGCATGAAGGTTTACTGATTCTTCTGATACCTTCAATTACAGGTTTGCCCTTATAAAACTTCAGTTCAATAGAAAGGGTCTTCTTGACGCCGTCTTCAGAAAGACTGTAGTCTTTAATATACCCTTCATTCTTAAACACTTCGGCAACCGCTACTTTAACTCTTGAGCCCGGCATACTCACTTCTTTAAGGGAAGCGGAACCGGCATTGCGGATGCGTGTAAGCATATCAGCTATCGGATCTTGCATACTCATGTTCTGTCATCTCCCCTTGTTTACCAGCTGGCCTTAGTGACGCCCGGGATTCTGCCCGACGACGCCAGTTCTCTGAAACAGATACGGCAAAGCTGAAACTTACGGATGTAAGCTCTTGCCCTGCCACAGGCTTTGCAGCGATTATAATTGCGGGATTTAAATTCACTCCCGCGTTCACATTTTACGATCAAACTTTTCTTCGCCATATACAGATTAACTCCTTAGTTTATTCCGCAAACGGAATTTCCAACAAAGTTAACAGCTCGCGCGCTTCAGCATCAGACTTCGCGGTTGTCACCATTGTGATGTTCATCCCAAGGGGATATTTAAGTTTGTCAGGGTCGATTTCGGTGAAAACAGCGACATCCTGTATCCCGACGTTGTAATTTCCCGCACCGTCGAATCCGGTTCTCGGAACCCCGCGGAAGTCCCTGACGCGCGGTAACGCGTTGTGGACAAAGCGGTCAAGAAACTCGAACATTCTGGTGCCGCGCAGCGTAACCATGACCCCGGTATTCATACCGATCCGCAACTTAAAGTTGGCGACGTTTTTATGGGCCTTGGTGATCACCGGCATCTGACCGGTGAGCTGTGCAATCTGCTTCTGGGCTTCGCCGAAAGCATCGCGTTCAGCGCTGCTTTTAAGACCGCAACTGATGACGATTTTTACGAGCCTGGGTACTTGCATAATATTCTTGTACCCCAGCTTCTGCATCATCGCCGGCTTCACTTCATCTTTATATTTTTTGGACATATCAGGCATTTTTTCTTCACTCCGTCTTTATCTGGCCGGGCCTATTCGCTTTTCTGGCCTTCAACAGGCGTAACGTTTGAGACATGAACAGACACTGAACGGTCAACTAATCCGCCATTCGGGTTCAGCTTGGATTTTTTGACGCTCCGCTTTCCGATCAGCTCACGTTTCTGAGGAGAAAGATTGCTGAATTCCAGCACTACCCTGTCTTTCTTGGTCAGAACTGCAATAATTTTGGCCTCTTCGTTTTTCCAGGATCCGGCGTTAACAACAATTTTATCGCCTTTTTTCACATGATACTTTTTCATTACAACACCTCCGGCGCAAGGGAAATGATCTTCATGAAGTTCTTTTCCCTGAGTTCACGGGCTACCGGACCAAAGATACGAGTGCCGATAGGATTGTTATCTTTGTCAATAAGAACCGCAGAGTTCTGGTCGAACTTGAGGTAAGACCCGTCTTCGCGGCGAATCTTGGCGGCTGTTCTTACGATAACGGCCTTGACCACCTGTCCTTTTTTGACAGTGCCGTCCGGAGTTGCTTCCGTAACTGAGGCGGTAATAAGATCCCCGATTCCGGCGAAACGACGTCTCTGTCCGAGAACCGTGATCGTGACAATAGTTTTAGCGCCGGAGTTATCAGCTACTTCCAATGTCGATTGCATTTGAATCATTTTGCTTGTACTCCCTGCTGATTAAACATCGGCGCGGCTGATAATTTCCAACAAACGCCATCTTTTGTTTTTGCTCAAAGGACGGGTCTCGACAATTCTGACCATATCCCCTACTTTGGCTTCGTTGTTTTCATCATGCGCTGCATATTTTTTCTTGGTTTTGATAACTTTCTTGTACAGCGGGTGCGCTGTACGTCTGGTTACCAGTACGGTAATCGTTTTATTCTGAGCGTCGCTGACAACCTGGCCCACGCGCTCTTTACGATTACCACGAACTTTAGCATTATCCTGAATTGCTTCTTCCATAATCACTTCCATTCAGTTTAACCGTTAGCTTTCGCGAGGCGGGCGGCTTGTTCAGTTATGACTCTGGCAATGTCCCGGCGAACCTGCTTGACTCTTGCCGTCTTTTCTAACTGTCCCGTTCTTGACTGAATCTTAAGATTGAGCTTTTCACGCTGCAATTCCGTCAGGTGCTGTTCAACCTCAGCATCAGTCATCTCTTTTATATTAGTTTTCTTCATACTTGGTACCTTACTTTTTTCCAGAAAGCCTTAAGCCTGAGCTTGTGTTCTTGACATGAATCTGCAGCGCAGCGCAAGCTTGTTTGCCGCGAGCGACATCGCTTCACGGGCAATAATTTCACTGCATCCGCTGACTTCGAAAAGGACACGTCCCGGTTTTACCGGAGCGACCCAGCCTTCGACGTTACCTTTTCCCTTACCCATACGTACTTCCAAGGGCTTCTTGGTGAACGGCTTGTACGGGAACAGGCGGATCCAGACCTTACCGCGTCTTTTCAGATGACGGTTGATAGCCACACGAGCAGCTTCGATCTGATTATTAGTAACAAATCCTCTAGTCAGAGCCTGAAGCGCGAACTCGCCGAAGTCAACTTTATTGTTGCTGGTGGCGAGACCTGAGTTATTTCCGCGCTGGACTTTTCTGTACTTTACTCTTTTTGGCATTAATGGCATATTCTTGATCCTCCGTAGGCTCGTTATGACATATCCAGACTTTTACACCGATTTTCCCGGCGGTAGTATTGGCTTCAGAGAAACCATAGTCGATAATTGCTTTCAGCGTGTGAAGCGGTACACGTCCTTCTTTGTACTGTTCGTCACGGGCCAGTTCAGCACCGCCGAGACGTCCAC
Organism: uncultured Lentisphaeria bacterium; assembly: GCA_903863035.1. Taxonomy (GTDB): domain Bacteria; phylum Verrucomicrobiota; class Lentisphaeria; order Victivallales; family Victivallaceae; genus CAIPAT01. The sequence continues at coordinate 3,799 of CAIPAT010000005.1, read as the reverse complement.
CACAATGAATTTTGATTCCGTCCACGCCCATATCCATGGCAGTCTGGATGGCTTTCTTCATTGCTCTTCTGAAACCGATACGGCGTTCCAGCTGCATCGCGATGTTTTCTGAAACAAGCTGAGCGTTAATTTCAGCGCGTCTGATTTCTGCGATGTCAATGAAGATTTCTTTATTTTCGGTAAACTTACCGATTTCCTGTTTCAAACCGTCGAGTTCAGCTCCCTTCTTCCCGATAAGGAGGCCAGGACGGGCAGAAAATATTGTAATGCGAATGCGGCTGGCGAATCTTTCAATCTGAATCCTGGCGATTGCAGCACTCTGGAATTTTTCCTTGATGTACTTGCGAATCTTCAGATCTTCATGAAGCCAGTCGCCAAAAACGTCTTTCTTGGCAAACCAGCGGGATTCCCAGTTTTTGTTTAGCGCGGTTCTTAATCCGATTGGATTTACTTTTTGTCCCACGATTCGTTCCCCTTATTAAATGTCCGTCAAAATAATTTCGAAATGACTTGTTCTTTTGCGGATCCTGCCTGCGGAGCCGCGGGCTTTCGGGCGGAAGCGCTTCAAGGTCGGACCTGCGCCGACAACGGCAGTTTTCACGGTCAGACTCTTGCGGTCAAGATCAAAGTTATTTTCGGCATTGGCAATAGCGGAGCGTAAGGTTTTCCCAATGAGCCTGGCAGCTTTGCGCGGGCTCAGGTCAACTATAGCTAATGCTTCCAATACAGATCTGCCCTGAAGCAAACGCGAGACGTGCCGCGCTTTTTCCGGTGCAATCCGTACATTTTTAGTTTCAGCTCTTACTTCCATAATTTTTCTCTGATCATTATTTGTTGCGTTTTTCGTTTGTGCTGACTTCCATTCCTGGCGTCAGATCATTAATATTGCCTTTTTCGAGTACCGCTGCCGAGATAAACGGTCTTACCGTTATCACCTTCAGCTTTACTTTTTCCTTCCCATCGTAGAAATGCAATCCGTTAAAGACACCGTGGACTGCACCTACAGGCAATACTGCGATTTTCAGATCATCGTTCACCGCCAGCAGTCGGCATCCTTCGACTGTTTCCCGGCTGAGAGCGGGATCTGCCAGGCTGCAGAACTTACGCGATTCCGTCTTCAATTCCTCGCTCCTTAGCTGGAGCGCGGCTTTTTGAAGCTTCCCTAACGGCATCTTGTCAAGGATGGAATCCACATATTCACAGAATTCAATGGTTTTAAGAGCAAGCTTCCTGCCATTTTCAGAAACTGTTGCCAACGCTGTTATCAACTGATCTTCCCTTTTGCCTGCGCCCTTCAATTCTCCACTTGCCAAGGTTGCGGCAATACTCAGTTGCAGCCGGCGGTAGCTCTCATTCTGCTTTCTGTACCTGTCTATGATTTCAATCAACTCATTATGCAGCAGCTTCTGTTCATTTCTCAGGGCATAGTTGCCATGATCAAGCTGCATATCCTTGTCACCTGCGGTAACAACAGTACTGCCGGAAGCACTGGATCCAGCCAAATTCATTGCATCTTCGAATTTGACCTTCTCAGCCCTTCCGCCATCAGAGGTTTGGCTAACCCCTGTCTGCTGCTTTCCCTCAAGTGAATAAACACTAGTGACAAACAGAGCATTTAAAATAACCATTAATAGCCCTGCTGTCCAATGACTTTTGAGAAAAAAACCAATTTTCTTTCGACATTCTCTCATAGCCGCTATTTTAATTTTATGCAAAAAATATGTTTAAGATGTTAATCTGCAACAAATTAAGTATAAAATTCCTTTCCCTGGCGCAATACACCTGTTTATTTCTATTTTCCGTAAACTTAAGAATATAGCCGACTTTTCAGTAAATTCAGGCTTCTAATTTTTTTTTATTAATTTTTATTATACCGGTTGCCACATTTGCCGAATCCGCGATATTTTAATATTTTACATTATATAATTATACAGGTGAGATAATCCGCCATGACTGATGAACTGTTTGAAAAAATAGAATCGGAGAAACCGCTGACTGCTCCGGACCTCCGGAAGATTCTGGAACTGGAATCCCCGGCAGATCTCGACCGGCTGTTCAAAGCGGCTTATGCCGTCAAAGAACGCGTCTCCGGGCGCAAAGTATTTCTGCGCGGGATTATTGAGGCCTCCAATATCTGCGTCAAGGATTGCTACTATTGCGGCATCCGCAAAAGCAGCCGGAATATACCACGTTTTCAACTTTCCGCCACGGAGATCGTTGATGCCGCAATGTGGGCAAACACCCATCGTTACGGTTCAATCGTAATTCAAGGCGGCGAGCGTAACGACGAAACGTTCATTAAATTAATAGAGGATGCAGTCAGGGAAATAAAAGAGAAATCGGCCGGACACCTTGGTATTACCTTATCTATGGGCGAACAAACGCCGGAAGTATACCGCCGCTGGTTTGATGCCGGAGCCCACCGTTACCTGCTGCGCATCGAATCGTCCAATCCTGAACTTTATCGCAAACTGCATCCCTCTGACCATTCCCACGCTGCCCGGCTTAAATGTCTGGAGACATTGAAATCGGTCGGTTACCAGGTCGGCACCGGCGTAATGATCGGACTGCCGTTTCAGACAATTGACGATCTGGTCGGTGATTTGCTGTTTTTTCAGAAAATGGATGTGGACATGATCGGAATGGGGCCTTATCTGGTTTCCAGAGATACGCCCCTGGCTAAAGAAATGCCGGATTTTGATGCGATGAAAAAGCATCAGTTGAAACTGGGCTTGAAAATGATCGCCGCCGCCAGACTGCTGCTGAAGAATGTTAATATCGCCGCGACAACCGCACTGCAGGCGCTCGATCCGCGAGGACGCGAACAAGGCCTGCTGGCCGGAGCCAACGTTATCATGCCCAACCTTACCGCTGTCCAGTACCGCTCATCATATCAGCTTTACGACAACAAGCCATGTCTCGATGAAAATTCCGAACAATGCCGCTTCTGCCTGGAACGCCGGGTGCAGTCCATCGGCGAATCCGTCGCCTGGGACGAATGGGGCGACTCCCTGCATTTCGCCGCCAGAAAAATATAAACTTCGCACTCCGTCGGACGGAGACGTGATCCCCCGGCGGAACGGGGGTATTATTGGGTTCAGGCTAAGCCGGCTTAGAATTATTTCTCCAGACGCAGTTTCGCGTATTCTTCGTAAATGTGCCAGTTGACGTTGGATAACTGCGGATATGCGCTCAATTCCTGCTTCTGCAGATAGACTGAGTAGTTGTAACGCGCCAGCAGAATAGTCCACTCAGCGGAATTATCGAATTTAGCGCCGTATACCGTCAGTTCTTTGATGGGGATCGCCATTTCAATTGTCCAGCTTTTGTCTTTGTCTTTCCAGTTGTTCAAAGTGCCGTCAACCGTCGCTGCAACTTTAAAGTTTTCAGGTTTGTAATTGCCGCAGGCGGGGAACACGATACGGCCCCTGCTCGGGAAAGCATACCAGGTCTTTTTATTATTCGGAGTTCCGTAAATTTCCCAGTAATAATTTTCTTTCGCCGGTTTGAGGAATACTTCAAGCAAATCGCCAGTACCATAAAGATGGGCCTGGTCTTCGCTGCCTTCCTGCATGACGTCGGAATCTTCAAATACACCGCCAACATAAAGATAATTGTCGTCCCACAGCAATTTTATCGCAGTTTTTTCCCGCAAATTATCGGCATGTTTCAAAAAATGTTATAGATAGTTGACACTTCTTTAGACGTAGCCGCACTGGAGTCTTCAAGCCCCCAGTTCAACTTCCCTCCGTATGGGGGCGTTCTGTTTCTCAGGAAGCTTTGAGCAATACTAATTCAG
>CAIPAT010000004.1 GCA_903863035.1 uncultured Lentisphaeria bacterium | reverse complement strand
TTGCGGTACTCTTTAGCAGCCCCAAAATCATTTTGGGATATTTTGCGGGACTTGTCATGTCTATTTCTTGTGTTGCTGTTGGGGAGTTGAAACAAAGAACAGAAAGATGCGCTAAATTAATGAACTATTGCGCGAAAACACAAAAGCTAAAGTTTTGTACCCGATGACATAAAGTGTTGTACCCCGATGACAGTACTGGCTTCCAGAAAATGGAACCTTTGGACCTGTGCAAAAATAATTATTTCGGGGCTCGATACCTTCACTTGCGTTGTGGCTGACATAACACCTTTCCCAAGGCCGCGCATTATTCGTTACCTCCTTATGCGCCTGGTTCTGTTTCGACCTGCTGGTTAGGCTTTGGTCGCGCCGGATTGGCCGGATTGGCCGGCTTGCCTATATTAGCTGTGCTTGGCGCACCCATTTTTTATTTCAGATTATATGGTCCAGTGCGCGGCTTGAAGGCTGGACATTTCATCTCCAGGCAGTTGCTCGTACCACACACTCAGGAATGAGTCTGCGTCCAGTTCCACGGTTGACGGGTATCCGATATCCCGCGATCCGTTTTTTTCATCCAGAATCACCGGTTCGCCCCAGGTTCTTCCCCCATCTTCACTGATGGAAGCACGGTTGCCATAAGGATCGCTCCGATAGCCGTAAGTCGTCAGCAGGCGTCCGTCTCTCATTACCAGAAGATGAGCCGGATGTCCAATTAGGCCGGTATTACGGGGAATACTGAAGGTCTGCCCGCCGTCGCTTGATTCGCTTTGCAAAATACAGCCGCCATCCTGCTCACTGTGATTGCGGATATGAACAATGATCCGTCCGTCCGGCGCTTGAACAGCATGAGGTTCATGATATGTTCCTGACGAATCGCCCGGCCGTTGTGGAATTTCGCCGATCCGCCGCCATGAACATCCATCATCACAGGATTCAGATGCTATCAGCATCGGCGCGTAAGGCGCACCATTGGAGGAATCAGCGACCTTCGCATTCCCGACGAACAGCAAACGTCCGCCCGCGAGTTCTGTCGGTCTGTGGGGGCTACCAACACCACAGTCGATTTTATCTGACCATGTATGTCCGCCGTCGCTTGAGCAGATAATCCATGTTCCCAGTTCGCTGCGAATAATATCATCGCTAAGCAAAGACCGGATCTTGCGGCAGCGCGAGAAGAAGCCATCGGTAAATTTTTTACCTAAATGATCAGACATCGGAGCCTTACTACCTTGTGTCTCGTGAGCTTTCAAAGTATCCATCCAGGCCAGCGAGGTAAACCAGTTGACCAGAACCGTTCCCTTGGAAGTCTGTAGAATTCCGGCGTCACGGTCGTCTAGCGGGCCATTGACTATGATTTCCGGTTCCGACCACGTTTGACCATTATCGTTCGAGCGAATCAGTTGTACTTCGCCGAACGGACAGATGTGATGCTCGCGACCGGCAGAACTGACGACCAGCAATTCACCGGTTTTCGTCCGGGTTATAGTTGGCCACCCATGATAGGATTTGTGAATACTGATGGTCTTGACTTCATGCACTTCAAATTTCATTTTAAGCCTCATTAGGTATGCTATTTACTTTTTTTGTTTGCTTTTGAATCTGTCTGGCGAATCGCGGTATGGTATTCTACTCGTGCCTGTTCCTCTGAAAAAGTGAAAAATATTCAGTATGTTTATTATTTACGCTGGTATGCTAAATTCAAGCTTCGATTTGATGCTTTTCTTATGCTTTTGATCAGAGATTTCCCTTTTGAACATCCCAGTCTTTGTCACGCCAGCGTTCTCTTGCTTGCCATCCGGCCAGATTATCAATACTGACTTCGCGGATTTCATACTGAAATTTAAAATCATCTCATCGTTTCTCGATAACTCAATTGAAATATCTATGCTATTATTTTCGCCGGCCGGCGCAGTCCCGGATATTTTCCGGTATTCCAACAACTGCGGACAGATGATTATGGTCTCAAATCCGGGACTGCCCGGCCTTATGCCGAGGGTACAGGTGACGAACTCATAGACCGGCGAGGCACTCCAGGCGTGACAGTCGCTTCTGGTGTGTTCAAATGGAATTTCTGGAAAGGTCGTGAAGTTCCATTTCAATACTGACTTCCAGTTTTCTAGCTGTTTCCAGAAAAGACTGTAGTTCGCGGTCTTGTCCCAGGCCCTGAACAGGTAAAATGAAAAATAGAGGCTTGCTTTGCTTAATTTCGAGTTATCGAAAATCTCTCTACCAAGTTTTTCCGCCCTGCTGCCGGTAATGGCGTCGGAAATAATTGCCCAGGCATTGGTGTGCTGGCTGATAAATTCCGTCTCCGGCATATCAACGTAAAGGCCAAGCTTTTTGTCGAAACAAAGTCTGTTGACCGCATCAATGGATATTTGGTATTTTGCCATGAACTCATTTTTTGAAAATTCTCCGGCTTCATCTGCCAGATACGCGGCGGTACGACATGCCTCGGCATACTGCATTGTGTTGATTGTAATGGGAATGTGGGTGCCTCTGGCTGGATTCCCATCGGGCCATTCAGGAAGCCAGTCGGTGAAATTCCAGTATGGCAGATGCCCGATAAGGCCGTTATCCAGCCGGTGCCTTTCGAACCATTCAAGTACTGCCAGGATACCGGGGAAAACCGCTTTCACCAGTTCCTTGTCACCGAAATATTCATAGTAATCTTTTACCATCATCACCCAGTACAGACCGAAGCCAGCGATGACCTGCTTTGCCGACGAAGGATAACGCGACTGGGTAACCCCCTCCGGAAGACGGGACCAATCGAATTGCAGGATTGCCTGCCGTCCAAGTCGTCCGTCGCCGGTTGCACAATATGAAATCAGCGCTTGAATCCTGGTGTCGCCAATATACTGGAGCTGTTCGTAATACGGGCAGTCATAGTAATGCTCGTTGGCGCATAGACGTGCTGTCCGCCATGCGATATCCCAGATTTTGCGAATTTCACCATCACCGGTTTCAATATCAGCCTTTAAATCAAATGGATACATAAAGGTAGTGAAGCGGGGAGTTTTGATTGAAAGCGGTATCCCTTTCAATTTAATGTCTATTTCAACAAATCTGAACGTCCTAAACCAGAACGGCTCAAAACACGATGCCTTTCCATCGAGTTTCATCATATCGCTGTAACCGAATACGCTTCCGTCCTTGCTGTCGCGTTCCAGTTTCCGAGTGTCCACAAACAGCGATTCGGAATAGGTGATCTTCACCGTCGCATTCATGCCGCTGTCGAACTCAAGTTTGGGGAAAGCGGTAGTAAGATGTCCGGCGTCAATAGTAATTTTTGCATCTTTGGAAATCCTAAGCTGCGATTTGCCTTTTATCCAGTCATTCACGGATGATATGTCGATCCCCTCGGATTTTACTGCCGAACTGAAAGCCGCCTCTTTCTCCTCCAGCATGGGAATCTGTCTTGGCGTCAGCCACCATTGCGTAAGCTGAACCGCCATCGTATCCCGTAAAGTCACAGGACCGGCATCTCTCGGACTGATCCAGGCCGAATCGTCAAAAGAAACTTCTGTCCATTTCCTTGCGAGATTCGCGAAGACGATATTCTCCATCGGGGGGATTGCCGCAAAGGGCCCGAATTCGATATTATGTGAACGGTGGGTTCTGGATTCGTCAAGCCGGCATTTCCAGCCTTCCAGTGTTTCAAGATTTATAATTTTCCGCGCGTCTTTAAATACTCCGCCTGCGGCCAGGAAACCGGAACCATAGTGCATTTCAGCCTGGGCGACTTCATTGCCGCGGCAGCCGTCGCCAAAAACAGCCACATGCGCCGCCAGCGCATGTTCGCCGGGACTGATTTCCAGTTCATAGGTTTCGTAAATGTAATGCTCCAGATCGCTCCGGCACGGGCCGCGCCCGATTATCCTGCCGTCAAGATAAAGATTATACCTGTTGTCTGCTGAAACATGCAGTTTCATCTTGCAATTCGTGTCGGTAACCTTGAACGTCTTCCTGAAAAAACCGAAGCCCGGAAGATTGAACTCAGGAAGCCAGCACCAGCATGTTTTTTCTGTAAAAAGATTATCCATAACCACTTAATATATTTCCCATTCATCACACATAATATTAAAAAATGAAACGTTGATCAGTAAGAATAATCCCACCATTCCCGGTTCAGAGTCGTTGCTTTCTCTTCCGCACTGTCCCATACAAGCTCATCAATGAGAACCCGGTTCTCTGGTTGATTGCCGCGGAACCACATGCTGATGCGCATCTGTGAAACAGTGTTCCAGTCAGGCTTGCCAGCTTCCTTTTTGAAGGCGGACAGCGAAGTACAAACCTTTTGCCAGTCATGCAAGTCTTTCCTGAAACCGTAATTGGCGAAGTAATTCTTCCATTCTTTATCTGACCAGTAGAGACCGGATGGACCAGCGCTCTCCGGGTGGTCTATCAGCAACCAAAAGCGTATCTGCGCGATATCCTTCGCGGCAACTGCCGGGGATACATCCATGGTTAGACGGGCGATCCCGTCAGCCTTTGTGGGCGGCAATATCAATTCCAGGCATTGCCTGCCCTCTTTTGTGTCTTTCGTATTCAAGCGTATATCAATGGGACCGCTAAATCCTGTCGCAGCTATCGTCCATTTCGCTTTCAATTGCTCCACTGTTGTATATTCAAATCCATCAACAGTTTTTATCCTTTCTGCGGCTGTTGCCGGAGTCAGCGGCAAAACTAATAGAGTTGCGGAATTGAAAATCAGGGCAAATATTTTTCTCGGGATCATTTTTTATCTCCATCGTTGCTTTGGGCTGATACGGCGAACAAGGCCAGCGACATGCCATTGCTGGCAGCGGTACTGACTATAATACTTTTAATAATCTTTTCAGGGGAAGGATTATCCCAGTCAGTCTTGAGCAACTGGATGCGGAATCCATCTTTGGTTTTACCGGCATAAGCGATTTGTCCTTCAAATGCTCCTGTTTTGCTGTTCCAGTCCATGATGTTCCAGCGATAGAGCAAGGGGATGTCAACTGAACTGCCGTCGGCATAGTTGATCTGATACTTTGCCACCTGCGGCATGGCGGTGGCATTCTGCCCCGCTGCCAGCGCGTCGATGCTGCATGGAATATTGCAAGCATGGAGAAATGCCAGTCGCCGCGCCTTGCGCTGGACGGGTATCGTTACCGGCCCCGCAGCAAGACCGTCGTTCGCACCGCCGCTCATCATCAGAACGTTATTGTCTCTCGGGCTGCCCATCAGGAACTGCACGTCATCACAAACTATGCTGCAATCGAAAACAGCGCTCAGCGAGTTGCCGGCACCGTAACCGGGCCATGACTTGGAGTCATTGCTGATACATCCGTTGAAGGCCTGTTCAAGCGGAATTGTTTCCCACGCTACGTTTTCGGCAAGTGAGCGTTTGGGCCCGTACATGTTGCGAATGAGATGAACCGGATCGTAATGAATATTCTCAAGCTCCGGGGTTGCTGGATTCCATGCATACTGCGCCCCCAGCACCTGATCAAGCCATGCCTTGGGTGACAGTGTGCTGACCTTTGACCAGTCATGTACCTCGTACCAGTGTGTGCTGATATGACCGAACGCCCTTGGATTCGCCGCAAGTCCGGCATTCAAAGTCTGGATAGCCCGCGGGTTGGAGAAAGACGCGCCCAGCGTCTGAAAGCCTTTCTGCGTGAAATACTCGAGACGATTTTTGGCCGCCGCATTGAAAATGCCGTAATCCCAGTCGGCAATGATGATGTCTTTGGGGATCTGATCTACAATTTCATATCCTTTCGTTGTGTTTATGACATATGTCTCATTTGCAGGAAGCAGCATATCCTGCCACATGATGGTTTTAATCCCCCGGGTAGTCAGAGCATCATGCAGATGTATAATGGTTTTGAGCAGAAGCTGTGACGGCTTTTCTTTGCGGCATTTTTCGCATTCGCCCAATGGGCCGATTTCATCTATGCAGGCATGGAAGTAGCGTGGCTGAAAGACCTCAATAGTTTCATCAAGAATATCTTTCATGAAATCATACACGGCAGGATTGGATGGACACCACGTTGTATTCCATGATCTGTCAGATGGTTTTTCCAATAACGCTACATTTTTGGGGTTACTGAGAATCCATGAGCAATGGCTCAGCATCTGATAAGTAGGAATCACTTCAAAGTGCCTGGCCCTGGCATACGCCACTAACTCTTTTACCTGGGCTTTGCTAAAAGCGGTTTTCTCTTTTTGGGGAAAGGACAGGCGGTCATAATGCATGTTGTCGGCTATTTCAAAGAACAGCGTGTTCAACTTGAGTTGAGCAAAGGTATCAATCATTCGTTTCAGAGCATCCATTGACTTGGGAGTGGCAATGGTTGTGCGTAAATTCATATACACTCCACGCAAGGCAAGCACGGGCTCGTCGCGTATCTCACAGCTGGGAACGACAAGGTCGCTGTCCTTATGCTGTAAAAGCTGCTTCAGCGTCTGCACTCCGTAAAACACTCCCGCCGAAGCCGATGACCGGATGATAATGTCATCCCTGCCTGCCAGCAGGGTGTAGCCCTCCTTATTCGTGGAGTCCTTTGCGTCAAGCCCACCGATTTGAAGCGTAATCTTCCGTTTGCCGGAGCTTTCGTTGGGTGAAGCGATAGCGCACGGCAAACGGCATACGTCTAAGAGTTCACGCTGCAAATCCTGCGCCGCCACCACGTTTTCTTTTTCTGCAACAATGACCATATCATTATTCAAACGAAAGGCATCCTTGCTCCAGACAATACTTTTCGGCTGAGGAACCACATTCGCGCAAGATGCTGCTGGATTATTAACTCGAGCGGCTGGCTGCGATGTTTTTTTTTCAAATGTAACAGAAATTGTTAAATCAGTTTGCTTCTGCATCGCTTGCCATAGCGCGTCAGCATAGCCCTGCATCCCCTTGTCGCCAGGATGCCAGTTAACACCGGCGTGTTTGAAGCGATGTTCACTTCCGGCAGATGCTTCCGGATTAGCATAAACTGCTGAGATATCGACAAAGACCGCACCCTGTCGCGAGCATGCGCTTTTGATCATTTTATCCCGTGCCGCACCGCCTTGCCATGTTCCGCAGCAATATATGCGTGCGGCTGGATTCGCCTTTTTTGCCGCCTCGATGAGTTTTTTATACGGTTCTTCAAAACCCTCTTTAGTCACCGTGCGGTCATTTTCGCCAAGTTGTATAATTACGAGATCGGCGGCATGCTCGGTAATGGCGGGAAGATTGGCGGCGAGTTTGCCTGCAATCGTTCCGCCGCCTAGGGCACACATGATGAGTTCCGGATTTTCAGTCTGAGTCGCGCAGAGTTTTGCATACAGCAGATGCACAAAATCCTTATCTTCGCTTGACGCCGCCATGCCCCAGTTACCGGTCCAGTCGAGGTCTTTAGCCGGTCCATGTCTAGAGATGCTGTTGCCGATCACGAGCATTTTCTTCACGATCTTCCCCGTGTTTGCCGCCCCGCCGTACGCGATATGCGCAGCAAATCCCGAAATTAAAAGCAGGAAAAACAAAACGACGTTATTGATTGATTTGTTCATATTCTTTCCTTTAAAAATATCCTAAAATGTTTTTGTCTGCATAAGGGAACTTTTTTCTATGTTTCGAGAATAATCGAATTTGCCTCTGGATGGTTATGATCAGTAATAACTGGGTTTTATGTTTTCCTGCGGAGGACTTGTCCGCCTCCTGAGGATTCCAGCGCATGTTGTAGGTGGACGGTTGCCGCAGATAACCCATTCTGCTTGATAGTGATTACCCCTCTACCAAAAGTTTGAACAGCAAGTCAAGAATCAGCGCCCCCTTGGAACTTGGCTTGAGTCATGAGCGTTACCTGCTGATTTTCAATATGGTACGGTTCCGGTCTTCACCAGTTTCCCGCGTTTACGAGATTCTGCATTGCAATTCAGGCTCTTTCACGAAAACCATTCAGCGTGTACGCTCGCGTCAGTCTCTACTTTAGTTCCTCAAAAGATACGTCCGAGATCGAAACTGTCGTGTCCTTGAAGTCGCCGAGCAACAGGCGCAGGGAGCGCGGAGCATCGTAGTTTCCGTCCTTGTCCTTCTTGACCGCAAGCGTACAATCATACTCTTTTTCTCCATACTCTATGTTTATGATGGAACTGGCATAGTAAGTAAAGGGCGACTTGTTCAGGCAATAGATGACTGAGAGTTTGCCTGACTTTTCGGCATTTACCTTGAATTTTAATTTGTAACTCTTGTCCGCCTCGACAGCAATGGACTTAATGAGCTGGATGTTCGTAGAATTTTGTTTTTCAATGGCAGGAGACTTTACGACAGCCTTGCCGTCCTGCAGCATCCCTGAACCTCCGGCAACCGACACCGTTTTGTTTACCCAGAAGCTCCAGCCGCTTTCATTTGAAAGCCTGGTATCAGTAAGCAGGTTGTCAGCCGGCGCTGTGATTGATACAACCACGAAAAGCAACACCGTGAGAGTTTTTATGAGATGTTTCATAATTCCATATTCCTTTTTTTATAACATTTTGGGGTTTTTAAAGTTGACTTTCTGATTTTTTTTCATTTTTATAGTTCCAGCTTAAATGGGAAAATCTTTGGCTCCCAAGTTGTTATACTTGGCATTCCAGCCTGTCAGTGTTGAAATATTTACAGGTTCAACATGATAATCAGCAAATAATACATTTCCGAATTTGTTATGAATAAATGTGTTATATTGGGTCGGAGTTGCCCAGAGAGAATACCAGTACGGACCTCCATTGTGAGCTTTCTCACCAATGAGTATATAGTCACTTGTTTTTTTAATTTTCTTAGGAGTATTGTACATTAACGAACTAGCGGGAAAAGCGGAAGCTATCGAGTAGTAATTATAATCATAGTTTACCGGAATAAAATCGGCGGCACAGCCGGCCCATTGAACTATCGGGCGGGACGGGCATATTGAAGGGCCGCGTTTTTTGGATTTATAGATCGAACTGCCGGATGAATAATAAGGGTACAATTTAGACCTTAAAGCCTCTGATATAAGCGCATCAGAATTTTCAGCGGCTCCGTAACTTGGATAATACTCCAGATAGTCATTTACATACAATCCGGTGGCAAGTCCCAGTTGCTTGAGATTGCTGGTACATTGGATAGCCTTGGCTTTATCTCTGGCTTTGCCTAATGCCGGTAACAGCATCGCAGCGAGGATCGCGATGATCGCGATCACGACGAGGAGTTCGATGAGTGTGAAAATCAATGACTTATAACTTTTTTTCTTCATTTGACATTTCTCCTTTTTAGTTAATACTTTTATGAACTTGTTATTATTATAGCCCGTGTTTTCAAATAAAACCTTGACAAAAGTGCCTATTTATGGTATATTAGTGCCATAATACAGAAAACTAATAACAGCGTGCCATAAATCATGGATTAAAATGACTATTCATTACCATTCATTGCTGTCTGATTATGTAAAACCCAATCATCTACCATTGTGGGTCGAATATGTGGCGCTGGGAACGCATTTTGAAAAGGGTTTTCATGACCATGAGTATTCTGAGATTGCCATTGTAATGCAGGGCGAGGCCAAACACATTGTTAATGATGCATCAAAAATCATGCAGACGGGAGATGTTCTAGTCATCCATCCGGGAATATCCCATGCGTATGACCAAACCGGCAATTTGGAACTTATCAATATCGTTTATGATCGCAATAAATTATCAATGCCCATGCTTGACGGCTACTCGCTGTCGCTATTTCATGCCTTTTTTCCGACCAATGCGTCAACCGACGTTTCCACTGTCGTTCAACCGGTAACTCATCTGGATAAAGAAGAACTGAAAAAAGTTATCGAGATGATTTACCGCCTCAAGGACGAGTTGCAAAGCGGGCGTTCCGGCAGTTTGTTAATGAGTTTATCCATCTTTCTGGAGATAGTAGTATCCCTGTCCAGAACCAGCCATTTGGAAAAAAAGGCAACAGAAGCCCGCTTTCTAATTGGCGACGCAATCAGCTTTATGCATAAAAATTATGCCCGCACCATAGAGATAGACGATCTATTAAAAATAGTAAATATGTCAAGACGCAACTTTTTCCGCAATTTTCTTCTGGCCGTGGGAGCCTCCCCCATCGATTATCTGACGCAGATCAGATTGAAAAATGCCACTGACATGCTCTTAAACACAGATAAGCCGCTTGCTGAAATAGCCTATGCCACCGGTTTTTACGACAGCAATCATTTTTGCAAAAAATTTCGAGCAAGAATGGCTACCTCTCCCCGCCATTTCCGCATGAAAAAATCGGCATGTTTCAAAAAATGTTATAGATAGTTGACACTTCTTTAGACGTAGCCGCACTGGAGTCTTCAAGCCCCCAGTTCAACTTCCCTCCGTATGGGGGCGTTCTGTTTCTCAGGAAGCTTTGAGCAATACTAATTCAG
>CAIPAT010000003.1 GCA_903863035.1 uncultured Lentisphaeria bacterium | reverse complement strand
GTCAGCTCATATCCCCCGTTTTTCTGGATATTAAATGCTTCCTCAACTACCCATCGGCGTCTTGCCTCCCTGACAAGTCTTGCGGCATTATGTTTATTGGGCCTGACATCAGTCACCCAGGCGAAAGTATTGCGTTCGGTCACGTCGCCGGTAATTTTTGTTTCCTGACATTTCAGCACAAAAGTGCGTCTCCCCTCGTGATCTAAATTGACCGCCCATGAAATATGCTGGAACACGCCTTTTACCGGACAGTGGTCAATAGACTGTTGCGGATTACGCTTAATCTGGATTCCCGCCGCCTCGTTAAGTAGAGGCAGACAGCCGTCTTTCAATGTAATGTAATATCCCCAGTTGTATTTCTCGCAGATATCCAGAACATATTTATTCGGATAAAGTCCGTCCAGCAGCAGGCATATCCGCAATTTCGGGAAACGCTCCTTCAATAATGGCGCCAGCCGGTAAAATGCGTTCAGTTCACAATCTTCCTTGTTGAACTCTTCGCCGGTTTCGATGAATTCCGTCGCCAACGACAGTCCCATTCCGTCTTCAGAAACCAGTTTTGCTTCAAGCGCATAGTAGTAACTGGAAATCTCCCCGGAATGTTTCTTGTGCGTGGAGTTGGGATGTTCCCCTTTACGGGTGAAAAGACACACCCCGTCCATGGCAATCATGCACTCGCTATTGGAAGAGCGGGACTTGTCGAGGACGCGGGAACGAATCAGGCGTCCGGTCATTTTTCCGGCCAGCAGTTCCAGGCCGTTCGCCGGATTCATGAGTGTCATGAGATAATTCATGGCGTCAACGGAGGCGACGCGCTCCTCATCCGTGCCGCTTAAAAATGACAGGTTCCGGAAAAAAGCGACCGACCGGCGTTCACTTTCAAGCTGGCTGCGGCTGCCGCAGTGAAACAGGAACATGCACAAGCCCAGGTAGAACAAATGTTCCTTGGAATAGATGATCCGACCGGGAAGCCGCGGGTCCGGCAGGCCGGACAGCAACTCATTAAAGTCCGGAAAATAATGATCAAGCAACAGCTTTATCAGGTCTGCCGTAACCGGTTCAGGCGCTCGAGATTTTTGCTGACGGCCCGCCGGGTGCTTACGTGCTCCTTGATTAGCTGTTCGCTCAGTTCCGATATTTCCTTCAGCGCTTTCTTTATTTTCCGATGTTCCGCTATCCATTTTGTCACTTCCTCCACCATGTCTACCGGCACATAGGTGCTTTTAGTTTTGCCATTGACTTTTTTAGTAAGAATATGCGAGATATGTTTTTCGCCTTGCGCACAATGACAGTTCGGATTGCCGCAGGACACCCGGATTTTTCCCAGCGAGCCTTCAATAAAAGGTTTTGCACTGCTCAGGTTTTTGATCGCCGCATTCCGGCGCACCAGCAGGACATTCATTGATATTTTTCCCATTTTACCTCAATCCTTGATTATGTTAAATATTATAAATATCTATACTTATAATATTTGAAACAAAAAAAACAAGCGCGAAGAATATATTTTTCTTGAAAAAAATCGCATGAGCAGGATTTTCAGGCTGAATCAGTGCGAAGAATTTTCTGATTCTTTGTTGCTGATTATCCTTGCCTATTTAGAACACAATATAAATAATTGGTTATTTCAGACGGCACCGCCAAAAGTCCACTGCCGCTAAAAATCGAATTACAGATGGACTTTGGGAAAATATTTATGCCGCTAATTCGTGATTTTCATGCCGCCATCTGTCGCTCGCAGGTCAATGATAGACCTATACGGCTGAAGAATATTGAGAAGCAGACTGTTTCCGGCTTATTTCCGGCTTTCTTTTATTTTGGGAGTCGCTGTTTCTTATAAAATCCTGCCATCTGCATAATATTGTATACAGCCGTGATCGAATAAATGGCATTATATACAGCAGGTTTTCCTCTGACGCCAAGGCGTCTTAGTGGCGTGAACTGCTTCAGCCGCCCGAACAATGCTTCTTCTCCTGATCACATCCGGTAGTCTTCGCGAAACTACTCGGGGTTTCATGCAGCCGGCGTTCTCGCAACCGCAGACTCCTGGCATCGTAAGTGATTACATAGTTATTACCGCTTTTTGAGGATGAACACTCCTTGAGCATAGGGCAGTTGCCGCAGACATCTGCGGCAAAAACAGCGTGACCATTTTCTCAAGCATCAGCCTCACCGCATTCTGATCAGATTCACTGGCGGTCTGAGGCAGCGCGGCAGTAATTATTTGAAACGGATTTTCAGGGTTGTAAGTTTCGCTGACTTGCACTTGATAGCCCACACCCTTATTGTCAATCGAAGCATCAGGATCAGAGGGATTGACGATAGCCTTCCGGCCTGGATGCTTGCGGATTTTGACCTTGCCGTCATCAACCTCATCCATTATCTTATGCGCAAGCTCTTTCTCCCGGAATAATTTCAGATAACGATCCAAGGTACGGCTGCCGAACTGTAAATGGTCCGGCTGGATTTTTCGCGCATACTGCACTTTCAAGTCAGAAAGATATTTATCAATCGTATCTTCATTGGTCCAGCCGAAATAATCCTTCAGTAAAATCAAACCGCAAATCGAATAATGCTCCTTCGTCGGACGACCGAAGTCAGACGAAAAAGCTTTCCCGCCCCGGTTCCAATTGTGTTGATCAACCGAACAAGGTCTCGGTGATGTTCGCCTGTTCCGGATCGTCGATCCGGTCCAGTTTAGTATGCTTCCATTCGTTCCGCTCCCGGAGGCCACGGATATCACGCTGCCAGACTGACTCGCTGACAGAATCTACGAGGATGGCATCCCCCATGAACTTCCGGATGGCCTGACCGATTTCCCGCTTCAGCTGGACGATTCTTGCGGAAGTGACGGCCAGCCGTCTGGCGATTTCCCCGGTACTTCCCCCAAGCATCAGTTCCTGCACTATCATGCGTTTCCTGGCATCAAGGGTTTGCATGAAATCATCCCAGTCGATCTGCCGGAGCACTTGGGCTGCGATATCTTCGCTTCTGGACGCGATCATATCGCCGACGCTAAAATCTTCATTTTCTCCACCAACCTGCGCCTGCATGGAGCAGACGGAGCTTTCATTATCCATCTGGTAACCGGAGTTCATTACATCACTACGGCTACCGCCGTAGGAACGTCTGCCCGATTTAATCCGTTGGATACTATAGTAGGCGATACTGTTTGGAAGCGGCGCTCTTCCGGACTGCTCCATGGCATCGATCATCGCTGCCGCGACAGCGGCGGCATCCTGTACCAGTTCCGCATAGTCTTCGGACCCGATGGGTTTGGCCTTCCTGGGAATGGTGTTTCTGATGATGGGATAAATCTGCTTTTCTAACATTAGTGCTGCTGCGGGACTCATTTTTCACTTTCCTTTCTTGGATAGGCGGCCAGCCAGGCGCATGCGCCCGCAGCGGCCACCAAGTTTGTTGGGGGCCGGTTGAGGCCGTTAAAAACATGAAAAATACTGATAGTGGTTTATCCCAGCATTAGTATTATGCCATGTTTTATGATGATAGAATACGGATCAAGTAAGGCTTTAAATACCGCTCATTAAGTAATGAGACTTAAAGCTCTCTCAAATATTATGCCCGAAAAAATCGCGATTTTAAGCTGAAATCAGCCACAACTTAAGTCCGCGGTTAAGTGTTTCACCCAGACAGAGTATCCTTCGTGTTACAAAAGAAATGAGAAATGCCATATATTAAATTATCCATTGTAATTCCAATTAAAAATCAAATCGCCTGTTTACTTTTAGTTTGCGCTGTGCTATCTTGTCCTATAGTCATTCAACAAATAGACAAGGAGGCAGGCAAATGGAACGGCGAGGCAGGCGTGCAGTTTTTGAGAAAGGAACTGT
>CAIPAT010000002.1 GCA_903863035.1 uncultured Lentisphaeria bacterium | reverse complement strand
CCGGAGTCTGAAATCCGGAAGAATGAAGCCAAGGTTTGGTGCTATTACGGAGTGGCCGCAGGGGCCGTATTGGCAGGTACAGGCATTCTGCTGGGTGCTTTAAAGCGGTAAGCACAAAATAAGAAAAGCAGGGGGGGCATTCTGATCTTCTTCTTTTTTGGGTAAAGGATTAGCTCTTCGGTTCTACTTGCAATTGCACCACAATTCCATCATAATCATGTTATTTAAGATGATCCTTGTGATTCCTCCTAAACTCTATGCTTGCCTGATTCGGAATTATAATTCTTTAAATAAGCTTGAAGACCTGACACAAAACGGTTAATTTAATTAATGGCGGATTAATCAGAACGGCTCATTCATATATTGTGAAAACATGTCTCACGGATCCGTCCAATTATAAATTTTTACATTTGAAAAAATTGCTCTGTGATGACGATAAAACTCAGATTGAGGGAATGTATTTAATGGCGGACAATAGCAGATCGCTGGCAGAGTTCACTAATCAATATCAAATGTCAAAGACATTGCGGTTTGAACTTAAACCTGTCGGGCAGACAGCGGAATGGATAAAGAAACATAATATTATCGGCATTGAAAATGGCGAGCCGGTGGGTATGGATGCCGACCGGGCAAAAAATTACAAGTACGCCAAATTATTGTTAGATGAGCTGCATTGCCAGTTTATTGCGGACGCACTGCAACTTGACCATGAAGTAGAATCTACTAAAAAGCTTAACGCTAAGATTATTGAACTGTATTCCGCCAGTGAAATCCTGGCGACTAATTTGCCCGGCAATATTTTCAAATACATCTTAGATGAAAAAGCAAATGAATGGGTAACGCTGTTTCAACATCAAATGCCGCAATATTGGCGGGATGACATAAATGAACTAAAAAACAAAATAGCCAGTGAAGCTGATAAAAAAGAGATTAAACATCTAGAAAGCATAGTCACAAAACTTAACAATCTGTGCGAGACAGGTTATCCTTTTAAGAATACCGGGATAGAAATATTATATGGTTCGCACGAAGACCTGCTCAAGCTGCTCGAGTGGGCAGTGCGTTGCGGGAGAATCCGCCCCAGTTTTAAAGACTTGCAGCAGGGCAATTCGACGGCCGCCATGCCTGTTGAACATGTCATCAGCTATATCCGGAGTTTTGATAGTTTCTGTACATATTTTACCGGTTTTAATAAAAACAGGGCGAATGTATATGATGTAACCGGAAAAAAGTCTACTTCGCTGGTTCACCGCATATTCATGCAGAATATGCAGTTCCATTTTAATAATATTCAAAAATGGGCGACCGTCACTAAATCTTTGGAGAAGTACGCGGAGGACTTTACTGGAAAAACCAGCAGTTGGCTGGCCATGCTGGCGGAATACGAGCGGAACCTGGCTTTTGCCGTAGAAGATGTTTTAACGCCTGCGGCATTTATCGCTTTTATCAATCAGTCAGGCATTGACCGGTACAATGAAATCATCAACGGCAGAGCAGGGGACAGTGGTAAAACCAGAGTGCCGGGGCTTAATGAGTTCATAAGCCGTGCTTGCCAGCAGTTTGGGGCAAAACACCATGAATTCCCCCTGCTGCAGAGTTTCTACAAACAAATACTCAGTAAAAGCGACAAAACATTTACCGCGGCCTTCGAAACAGACAAGGAAATGTTTGACCAAATCCGCGATTTCCATCAATCAATCTTTGTTGAACAGGAAATAGGCAAGCCGCCGGTAATACAAGAGTTGATTGAGAATATCCGCAGACTGACGGCTGAATCACCGGACGAAAAGTCCAACATTTTTATCAGCAAAAATAAACTACCGCGGATTTCCACGAAATTGACCGGCGCATGGAACACTATAAACAACCGGCTGCGGTCCGAACTTGGAGAGAAAGACTTCAACAAAATGAACTGCTTTCCGGTTCAATTAATTGACGATGCCCTGAACGCGGTAGTTGGCGGTGAACAATTTTCCTTTAAAGAGCAGCATATCAAGGCTGAATATCTAAGTGATTCAGGCCATATACTTTTTGATTTTCTCACAAAGCGGCTGGACCAATTACTGCTGTCAGTTGTAAGCCGCTGGAATAAACTCGCAGAAAGCGGGGTCCTCACTGCTGAAAAATTGGACAGCGCCAACGGAAAAAAAGGATTAGAACAGATTGCCGCAATCAAGGCCTTCCTTGACTGTTCACTTGAATTTCAGGGGTTCATCGGAGACTGGCTGCTGCCGGGGAAGAAACCGTCAGCCGGTATAAATAATGTATGGGATGAAACATTACAGGGGTTTTGCGACCAGTTCCCCATTGTAAAACTATACAAGATGACGCGAAATCATGTGACCAGAAAAGCTTATTCCAGTAAGAAAGTGAAAATCAACTTTAATAACTGCAAGCTGCTTAACGGCTGGGATCGCAATAAAGAATCAATCAACGGCGGCATCCTGTTCGAGCAGGACGGCCTTTATTTCCTGGGCATCATGCCGCCGGCGGCTAACAACATTTTCGACTATGCAATTGCTGACACCGACTCGGAGAAAAAGAAGCAAACAAAACGTGACCTGGCCGAGAAAGTTCTGAGCTCTTTAGGCGAGCCGTCATTCCGCAAGATGATTTATAAGTTTCTGCCCGGGCCGAATAAAATGCTGCCCAGAGTACTCTTTGCAGAATCCAATGTTCGCTATTTCAAACCAAGCCGGGAAATTATCAACATTAAGGAAAAGAAACTGTACATCAAGTCAGAAATCGAAAAGAACGGGATTCAAAACCTGTATGACTATATTGATTTTTGTAAGCAATCGTTATGCATCCACCCTGAATGGAGTAAAGAATTCGGTTTTTCCGAGGGGACTTTCAGGGCGACTGCCGAATACCATTCCGTGGATGAGTTCTATAAGGATGTCGAGATGCGCGGTTACAAAATCAGCTTTGATAATATCAAAAAGTCCTATATAGATGAAAAGGTAGCCAATGGCGAACTTTATCTTTTCCAGATTTACAGCAAAGATTTCTCGCAGCGTAAAAAAGGCAGTGGCAATGATAATCTGCACACCAGTTACTGGAAGTTGCTTTTTGACCCGGAAAATCTCCAGGATGTCGTGCTGAAACTCAATGGCCAGGCCGAAATTTTCTTCCGGAAGGCTTCGGTCGCCTTAACCGGATCCCAAAAGGCGAAAGGGCATCATTACAATGAGTTGAAGAATAAATTCAGCTATCCGATCATCAAGGACCGCCGGTTTACCGAAGATAAATTTTTCTTTCACTGCCCTGTAGATCTAAACTTTAAAGCGCCTTCCGTGCCATCCAGGTTCAATGACAAAATAAAAACTTTCCTGCGTAATAACCCGGCGGTTAATATCCTCGGACTCGACCGCGGGGAAACGCATTTGCTTTACTATACAATTACCGATCGGAACGGCAATATCCTTGATCATGGTTCTTTCGACACTATCGCAGCGGGGGAACGCAACATCGACTATCATGCCATACTGGACACCAGGACGGAAAATTTAGAGAAAGTACGGGAATCATGGTCGG
>CAIPAT010000001.1 GCA_903863035.1 uncultured Lentisphaeria bacterium | reverse complement strand
TCGAATTACTGCTGCCGCATCCCATTTTTCCCGGAGCGTCAGGGCCCGGACACAGTAAATGGAAATTATGGCTGCCGATTTCACAGGAGGCATTGGGCAATGACTACGGCATCAGAAAAGTACATCATTGTAAATGCGTAGATGAAAAGACAGATATTCCGCTGCCGCTTTGTACGTTGTTCCATTCGACACCGGATATAAGCCTGGGGTTGTCATATCTGTTGCCGCCGGATCAGACATGGTATACCGATTTTGAAATTGACCAGCGGAACTGGCTGACTAAAATCACGTTCAACAACCTGGGACTGGTCAAGGAAGGGAAGATAAATTTAAAGCTGTGGATTTTCAGCCACGAGGGCGACTGGCGTCCGGCGCTGGGCTGGGTGAGAAATAAATTTCCTGAGCTTCTAGGCCCGGTGCCCGGACAGGAAAAACTCGAAGGGCATATGGCCTATACCATTCCAATGATTCCGGAAAAACGGATCAAGGACTGGTCACAGAAAATGCATCTTCGATGGAACGAGCTTTTCTATTGCAGGAATTTCGGGGATTATTTCCCGGATGAGCCTTTTGATTCCAACCACTTCAAGACACCGGAGCATCCGGAGTGGTCTGCGGACAATCTGACCTATGACAACATCAACCGTTATATCGACATGTGCCACAAGCATAGCGTAAAGGTTATGCCGTATTTTAATATCGGCGAATGCGAGTCGGAAATCGCCCGCAAATTTTTCCCTGAATCAATCGCAAGAATATTTAACGGCGATGAACTGGTGCCATGGATATACTACGACCGCAGGAATTATAATATCCTGATGAACTGCGACCCGGCTTATCCATTCTTTGATTTCATAATGGCACAATTTGAAAAACTTTTAAAGCGCTGCCCTGGAATCGACGGCTTCTTCTTTGACCAGATGAGTTACGGCTGGATTGACACCGCGCATTTCGACGGACAGACATTTTATAACAACCGGCCAGCGTACAACATGGCGAATATGTATCTGCGGGCATTAAAAAAGACCAGAGAGATATTTCCGCGTCCGCGGATTAACGGCATGGCGAATGGCGTGGTGCGCTGGCAGATGATGGAATATCTGGACGGGGTCATGGCTGAGGGTGATCCGGAAGTATTGGGCAGACTGGCAATGCTCTCGCCGGAAAGGCCAACCATTTGTCTGGATGAAGGTGAAAGCGCATTCCAGATGGCTTTATATTACGGATCATGGTTACACGTTTCCCCATATTACCGGTATCCGACGACAGAACCATTGCCGAAAGACGCGCTTAAGCTTTTCTTATTTTATAATCCGCTGTTTGAATTTTTGGAAGGGAGAAAATGGGTTTATGCTCCAAACCCGCTTCAGGTAGAGGTAAATTCAGAAAACATCTACAAGTCTCCGCTTTTGAACCATGGCGAAAAGATCAAGGCTAATATTTTCAAAACGTCATGGGGGGAATATGCCATTGTGGTTTTGGCGATGCCAAAAGGATTGGCACTAGGTAATTCACGCCACGCTTCACTGTCTGTCAAATTTAAAGTTCCTGAAAATGCAACATTGAAGCAGGCGGTGATTTTCGGAGCCGACTATAAAGGATATTCCATTGTGAAGCCGATTTTAGCGGAGGATGGATACCTGGAATTCACAATACCCAAACACGGGGTCGCAACCATGATTGTCCTCACTAATGATTTCAATCATCTGCGGTCTATGAAGAAATGGGCAAAATTTACAGACCCGCAATTAGCAGTGCACTAATTATTATGAAATATGTGAATGTAAAAACAGGATATATGCATGTCGAAATACGTTAAAATCGCATCGGTATTGTTTGACCAGGAACATCTTCGAAATCAATCTGGAGCCAGGGAGCAGGTTCTGGAAGAGACTATAAAGAAGCTTGACAGTCTAAAAGGCTACGGGTTGAATCTTGTCGTATTGTCTGAGGGGATCGAAGCCGTGGCGCAGCATTTGGAGGATGCCGAAGAACCTGGACGACCCGGTCCGTTGCTCAAGATTTACATGGATTTCGCTATTTCCGAAAAGTGTCATGTGGCGGGATCGGTCAAGCTTTTAGAAAACGGCAGGATATATAATTCAGCAGCTTTTATTTCGCCGTCAGGTAAAATACTTGGAGTCTACCATAAGACATACTTGACGATAGGCGAACTTGAAAAGGGGCTTGCTCCGGGTACTGGCGCCGTTTGCTTTGACACCGAGATAGGCAGGCTGGGAGGAATAATATGTTTTGATTTAAACTTTGAAAATGTACGTAAACAATATGTGGAGCTAAAGCCGGATATCATGGTGTTCCCCAGTATGCATCATGGAGGTCTGACGCAGCAAATATGGCCTTATGAGTGCAGGTCGTTTTTTGTTTCTGCATTGCCGTTTCATGGGGGTGGAATACTGGATCCATATGGGCAACCTTTGTCACTGACTGATTGTCACAAGTCCGTGGCGATGGTCAAGGTCAATCTCGACAGGGTTATGGTCCACCTTGACTACAATCGCGAAAAATTTGCAGACATAGAAAAGAAATATGGAGATGAGGTTTGCATCAACATTCCGCTGAACATAGGGTCGGCTCTGATATACAGCCAGACTGAAAAAAGGACTGCAATGGATATTGCAAGAGAATACGGGCTTGAACTGCTTGATGATTATTTTAATAGATCGTTGGATGCAAACTCGAAAGGCAGAATGCTGACGGGGAAAATATAAACCACGTTCAAGGAGATTATAAATGGAGAATATGGGGGCTTTTCAGTTCAGGGGTGTCCAATTGGATTTGGCCAGACAGATGGAGACGTTGGATTTCATCTATGAATTTATTGACTTTATAGGAAAATCAGGATACAACACGCTTGTTCTTTATCTTGAAGGCAGAATAAAGACAAAATCATTTCCCTATCCTGTAGCAGGGGAATATTATACTCCGGAAGAAATGAAGGCAGTTGTTTCTTATGCCTCAAAAAAGAATATTGATGTAATTCCTGTGGTATCAGTACTCGGCCATGCCGAGCTTTTCCTTAAACACAAGGAAATGAAGCATCTGGCCGAGATAAGAGGAGACGCCAAAAGCACCCTGGAGGAGACGATAAATCACGTATTCTGTCCTTCATTGCCGGAAACATTTGATTTCATTAAAAACTACCTGTCGGAAATCGCGGCTATTTTTCCCTCTAAATATTTTCATGTAGGCTGCGACGAGGTATGGGATTTCGGATGCTGCTCTATTTGCCGTGACAGGATACATAACGGGGAAAGCCACGGAGATATTTTTGCAAAATACATAACGGACATGCATGGCTTCATAAAAAATGAATTAGGCAAGGACATGATAGTATGGGATGACCTTTTTGAATGTTACCCTAACGCATTGGCTAAGATTCCTAATGATGTCATTCTGTGTTGTTGGAATTATGACAGGCGTGTTGATTTGCCAAAAGCACATTTCAAGTCCAGACTGGAGGAAGACCTCCTTGCGAAATACGAGAAATTGGGATTCAAATATATTTTTGCCCCGTCAACTTTTCTTGTCGCCAATATCGAAAGCTTCACTACTTATTCTTCAAAATACAGTCCTCTCGGCGGGCTTCTGACAGTATGGGAGAAATCATTAAATTTTATGTATGAGGTAATGCCTCTTGTTCATTACGCTGGAAGGCTCTGGTCTGGTAAGGACATCAATTTTAATGATGCGATAAAAGATGTATTTGGATGTGGAGACAATATTTTCTTTGATGCTTTGAGGAGTAATTACGAAATAAAGGCGACCCATCCTACGCGATTGTCCCCGTTAAGTTATTTGGCTGGTCCTATTACTGAATTCGAAGCCATTATTAAAAGCTCATCTGAGACCAATTCGGATATTTTCTCGCTATTTCTGGAAAGGTGCATAAACGATAATGCAAGAAATATGCTTGAAGATATTCTAGTATCCCTGGAATGGAAGAAAATAATGTTCAAATTAAGAACTGTCGTCGAAGAGCTTTATTCTTTTGACGAG
The DNA here is from genome assembly GCA_903863035.1 of uncultured Lentisphaeria bacterium. Classification (GTDB taxonomy): domain Bacteria; phylum Verrucomicrobiota; class Lentisphaeria; order Victivallales; family Victivallaceae; genus CAIPAT01. The sequence goes on along the minus strand of CAIPAT010000001.1, from coordinate 1,722 downwards.
AAATGCCCTGATATCGCCAGAAGAAAGTATATCACATCTGAAATGGCAGAAATGATAGACCGGTATCTCAAAAAGAAACTAGATCAGTGGAAACGGTTTAGAAAAGGAATCTCTTCGGCTGGAATAGAAAAGACTTTCACTGAATTCAGAAATAAAGTATTAGAGCTTGCCGAGACATCCGCAAAAGCGGCTGGAGTACTCAAAGTAAAGTTTTTTCTACCGGACATGTACAATGCGCAGAAATGTAAATTTACTATAGTATTTGAAGACGGAAGTACTGAAATTGCTGCGGAAGGTATTTTTAAGAATTATGAAATGAATGATGCTTATTTTATTTACAAATTTCCTTATTACACAACCAGGCAACCCGTTTCTGTCAGGATTGAATCGTGGCTATATGGCGGGCTGGGAATAGCCTATCTTGAAATTATTTCGCGCAAAAGCTGTTTCTATCCTGTCTCGATTTGCAATGTAAAAGGGAACGTTCAATCAATTCAGCATATTCTGGTTAATGATCTCAGATTTTGCTATTTGGGTGAAACCGACATGAATGCATTGTTACAGATGCCTGAATTGACAAAACGTAAGCACGGATTAACTCTTGTGCTTGGAGAAAGGCAAGAGGAATAGGAGATAGTATATGAGTAATTTTAATAAGATAAAAATTCCATCTGCCAGAACCGATGATGGTCATAACTATCTACGCGCCGGAGTCGCTAAGAACGAGATCACTATTTGTGATATTGGTGTTATGGTCAATGATCCGCTGTATGCCAAGGTATTGGTTCTGGATGACGGCAAAACAAAAGTGGTCATCATTTCCATGGATGTTACGGCGATAGGCGGCAGAAAAATCAGTCAGGGAATGCTGCCGGATGTGGGCGAAGAGTTTCTGCCGGACCTGCGGGAACGGCTTGAACGTGAACTGAAAATTCCCGGTGGCAATGTCCTGGTCAATGCCTCGCACACCCATCCGGCAGGACGCATGTTATGCAGTGATGACGAACAGGTCGCGAAAACCTTTGACGCGGTGCGCCGGGCGATGGAAAGCATGGTTGAAGTTCACGTCGGCTCCGGTTCAGGTAGTGAAGACCGGATTTCAATAAACCGGACGCTCAGGTTGAAAAATGGCAAGCACTGGACTATCCGCCACTCCAATCCCTGTCCGCCGGACGAAGAGGTTGAAGGGCTCGGGCCGCTTGATCCTGAAATCGGCATCATCCGGATCGACCGGCTGGACGGGACGCCGCTGGCGGTGGTTTACAATTTCGCGTGTCATCTGCTGTTTGGTGATTATCAGGGACATATTACGGCCAACATCCCGGGTTACGCCTCCAAAGTTATCGAGAACAGTTTAGGCAATGGCGCGGTGGCGCTGTTCCTGCAAGGCGCTGCCGGGGATGTTTGCGACATAACATTCAAAGTTTTTGAGCATCCACGCGATGTCGAATGGCTTGGCACTATGCTTGGTCTCAGCACATTAAAAGCATTAAACTTGATTGAAACAAAGAATGCAGAAATAAAGGTCATCGCCGAGACGATAAAACTGCCAAGGCGAACCGATATTCCTGAACGGATTGAAGCGTTGCAGAAAGAACAAAGCCTGCTGCTTGAAGCACTGCATTTCACCAGCCTGAATTTCAAGAGTTTTCTGCCATTGTACATGAAACATAAGCTGAATCCGGATTATCCCGCAGATTATTCTTACAGTTATCTGCAAGC